>JAHCBA010000022.1 GCA_019634625.1 Verrucomicrobiia bacterium | reverse complement strand
GGCAATGGGGTCAAATCATTACAATTTGACAATGACTCCAGTGCAGCGTCCCGGCCCCGGCAGAATCCGATGGCATCGCCCCTAAGGCAGCCCCAGGCATCCACTCTTGTACCGCCCTCAACGACTTGATCCCACCCGTATCCAAAGCGTCTTCAGGTGCCCGGGTTCCTCCCTCGTGATGGGCATGTCCGGGGGCTGCGGCACATACAATTCCCGGTCCGCAGGCCGCCCCGCCCCCGCCAACCCGTCCCGCACCATCCCCACAAACCGTTCCGGATCGAGCCGCGCTGCGTTGGTCGAGGCGAACAACACCCCGCCCTCCCCAAGCACCGCCGAGGCCGCCGTCACCAACCCCGCGTAGTCCGACTCCGCCCGGAACACGCCACGCTCCCGCGACTGCGAAAACGTCGGCGGATCGAGCAGGACGACATCGAACCTCCGCCCCTTCCGCGCCAGGCGCCTGAACCAGTCCATGGCGTCCCCGCACAGAAACTCGTGCTCGGAAGGGTCCATGCCGTTGGCCGCAAAGTTCCGCCGCCCCCAGTCGAGGGCCCGTCGCGACAGATCCAGACTCGCCGTCCGCGCCCCTCCCGCCGCGGCTGCCACCGAGAACCCGCAGGTGTAGGCAAAGACGTTCAGCACCGACCGGCCCTCCCATCCACCCGCGCAAACCGGGAAATCCGGCCCCACCCAGTTCACCCGCAACCGCCGCCGGTTATCCCGCTGGTCGAGAAACAAACCCGCCGAGTAACCGGCCGACAGATCCATCAGGAAGGTCAGGCCGTTTTCCCGGATCGGAAACGCCCCGGCGACCGGCTCGCCCCACCACAGGACGGGCGCGACTTCGGAGGGTGTCGTCCCTCGCACGTGCCGCTGCAGCCAACGCCGGTACACGCCACGGGCGCCCGCCTTCCGTGCCCGTTCCAGGAGCCATCCGGGTGGCGCGGCCTCCTGCCCTTCCGCCACGCTGGCCAGCCAGAAGTCTCCCAACCGATCCACAAACCAGCCCGGCCGCCCGTCGGCCGCCCCATGCACCACCCGCCACGCATCGGTCATTCCCGGCTCGATCAACGCCCGTCGCAAGGCCACGGCCGGCGCTTCCCCAAAGTCCGTCTCGTCCTGGAACATCAACCCCTCGCCCGTCTCCGGATGCTTCAGCCCCAGCCGGCTTGCATGCAGGCAAAGTCGGAAATGATCGGTTCCGCCGTGCGGCACGTCCCCGAGGATCGGGACCCCGTGTTCCGCCGCGTGCAACCGGATCTGGTGCGTCCGCCCGGTCAGGGGTTCCGCCCGCAACCACCACCGCCCCCCGGCCTCCCTCGTCACCTGAAACCGCGTCCGCGCCTCCAATCCCTCTCCCGCCCGCGGGCTGCTCTCGAATCCATCCGACCCCTTCCGAATCCAGGAATGGGACTCGAACGCTTCGCGCGCCGGGCGTCGATCCGTGACCAGCGTGTACTCCTTGGAGATCGCCCGACCCGCAAACTGCCGCGTCAAATCCCCCGCCGCCCGACGTGTCTTGGGAAACACCAGCAATCCCGAGGTCTCCTTGTCGAGTCGCTGGACGATCGCCAACCCCTCCCAACGCGCCGCCCGACGCCGCAGCCAATCGTACAACCCCTCCCCCGCATACGGCCCCGGCGCGTGGGTGTTCATCCCCGGCGGCTTGGACACCACCAGCAGATGTTCGTCCTCGAAGATGACCAGGGGCGGTGAAACGTCGTCGTGTCTCGGCATCGAAGGGGAACCCATCAGGCGGCAGGTCCAACCCCTGCCCCAAAACTCACTCCCTGCCAGTACCGTCGCGGCTCCTCGTACCGGCGCATGGGAATGCTCACCTCCGGGTCACCCTCGACAAGCCAGGTCAGCCGTCCCACTCCGCCCCAGAAACCCGGGATTCGCGAAGTCAGGCGACGGCAGCTTGGGATCAGGCTGCCATCGCCTGGGCGGATCGCCGCGGCCGCGTTCCGCGCTGACTGCTCCTCAGCGCTTCAACGGTCCCGGGCCCACTTTGGGCAGCTTTGGCATGGGAATCTTCGGAAGTTTCGGAAGCTTCGGCGCCACCTTGGGAAGCTTCGGAACAATCTTGGGCAGCTTGGGTCCGACCTTGGGCAGCTTCGGAAGCTTCGGCGCCACCTTGGGCACCTTCGGCAACTTCGGCAGTTTCGGCGCCACCTTCGGCAGCTTGGGAAGCTTCGGAACCACCTTGGGCAGTTTCGGCGCGAGCTTCGGCGGGAGCTTCGGAAGCGTCTTGGGCAGATTCTTCGGAAGCAGTTTCGGGGTGAGCTTCGGCAGATTCGGCCGAGCAGGAGTGCGTTTTGTCGCAGGCATGTTATTTGAGTTCTTGAATGTTGGGGATTCCTCCCCTCCGGGCTGCGGATGCTTCTCTATGGAGCGGAAGTGTTGGAGTCAAAGGCATTCTGTCACAGACTCGCGTCCAGCATGTCACGGCGCACCGTTTCCCCCGCGGAACTCGATGGCGCCAGACACCGCGCCGTCCTCCGCGGCCTCGACTATCTCGGTCGCATCGCCTGTCACCCGCGACGCCTTCCCACCTTCGGCAGCGGACTTCTCTACTGCTGTGCCTTCATGGCCTCGACCGCGGCGCATCCCGAGGTCCGACGGCGCGCCCGCACCCTCGCGCGCCGTGGCTGGCTCGCCTGGCGTCACCTCTGGACACCCTTCGCTCCGCCCGACTCGGCCGACGAAGTCGCCGAACTGGTCCATGGTCACTGCGCCGCCCAACGACTCGGTCTTCGCTTTCCCCGGCGCCGCGCCTGGCTGCGCGAACACGCCACCCGTTTTCAACCCGCCGACTTCCTCGGCTGGGACCCGCTCGAGGGCCCACCCCCGCGAACCCTCCGGCTCCCCTGCGACTGCGGCTGGATCGATCCCGGCTCGTCCTCGCGCTGTCGCAATCCGAGTTGCCTCCAACCCCGCGCCCGCCAGGGACCCCACCGCACCTGGTGCCTCGCCCTTACCGCCACCTACTGTGGCGAACGCCTCGACGTTCCCCTCGGCCGGCGCTACGCCGATGTCCTCGCCTGGCTTCCGCACCTCCCCGACTATCCATCCCCTTCGCGCGGCGTCGTCCCCTTCTACGAGGCCGCCTATACCGTCACCCACATCGTGTACACCCTGAACGACTACGGCCGGTACCAGCTCGATCCCCGCTGGCTGCCCCGCGAATATCGCTTCCTCGCCGACCACCTCGAGGACGCCATCGCCCTGGAAGACGACGATCTGCTCGGGGAGTTTCTCGACACCCTGCGCGCCTTCGGCATCCCCAACGAGCACCCGGCCATCCACTTCGCCATGCGCCACCTCCTCGATCGCCAGAACTCCGACGGAAGCTGGGGTCCCACCGAAAACGGGCACGACTATCACCGGTTCCACACCACCTGGGCGGTCCTCGACGGCCTCCGCGACTTCGCCTGGCAGGGCAGCGGAATCGCATTCCCCAGACTGCTCCCCCGCCTCCGCCAATGGGCACGCGCCGCGTGAACCCGGCCCTCCCTCCTCCCGCCGCCCCAACGCCCATGCCCCCCGAACCGCCCGCCCTTCGCCCGTTCCACCGCTACCCCGCCAAGGCCCGCCTCCAGCGCCGCATCGCCTCCGACGCCGCAGCCTGCCATCACTGCCTCGGCGGCACCTGCTGCACCAGCGAGGATCCCATCGGGCTCACCCCCTTCGATGTCCTGCGCCTCAGCGCCTTCCTCGACCTCTCCCCGGGCGGGTTCCTGCTTCACTTCACCCAGGACCGCTTCGCCGACGACGACGATCCGGCGTACCGCCAACCGTGGCGCCACGACCCCGACAGCAGCGTGGTCACCTGGCTGCGGCGTCGCGCCAATTCCCGGCACAGTCCCTGCCTGTTTCTCCGGTACGTCCACGATGACGACGCCACCCCGCGCCGGGTCTGCTCCGTGCATCCCGCCCGTCCGCTCGCCTGCCGCGAATACTACCACGACACCTGCAAGACCCGCTGGACCGGCGAACTGGCCGCCCTGCAGGCCCAGGGCTTCGAGTGGATCCGCGACGGACGTGTCGAATCCGCCCGCGCCCGACGGGAACTGGACCGCGCCGAACAGAACCTCGCCCGCTCACCCGGCTCGGCTCCCGCCCTCCTCGCCCGCGCCTTCTGGCTGGAACTCTGGCGCGCCCTCCACCCCGACGCCTGCAATGTCGAGGGCGCCGCAAACTTTCCCCTCCACGACTGGCAGGATCCCCTCCCCGGGAAACTCAACCGCCTTCTCTCCCGACGTCACCTTCGCCGCGAGGAACGCTACGGCCCCGTCCCCTGCGGCGATCAGCTCCAGCCCTATCACGCCGGCACCGGCTTTGCCGGCTCGCCCGAACGTGCCCGCCTTCTGCGCCTCGCCGCCAACCCCCCGCGCACCCGGTTCTTCACCCAGGGCGACTATCCCCTGTTCGTCGCCCACCGCGACTGGCTTCCCGAAGCCGCCCCCCCGCCCGCCTTTCCCCGCCTGTCTCCCCTCCGCCTGCGCCAGGCCGTCGCCGATCAAGCCCCGCTGCCCCTCTTCCCCCGTCATCGAAACCCCGCCCTTCGCGCCGTGACCCGTCGGGACGCCGGTCTCGCCCTCCTGCGCGGCCTCGATTACCTCGCCCGCTTTGCCGGATACCTCCGCACCCTCGGAACGCTCCTCGAACTCGCCCCGCCCGGACACCTTGAAGCCTGGCTCCGTGTCGCCACCCAGCACTGGCGCCGCCACTCCCCCCTTGCCGCGCGTCATCCCGCCCTCGAACCCATCATCGCCTGGACCCGCTCCCAACCCGCCTGCCGCCCCTCCGCCCGCGCCGCCCGCCACGCCCTCCGCTCCCACCGATCCGTTTCTCCCGCCGCCGTCCACCGATGGATCATCACCCAGGAACCCGACGGTGGCTGGGGCACCCGACCTTCCGGTCCCGGCATCCCAGCCACCCAGGGCGAATACTTCGAGGGCGTCCTCTGGCAAAGCCTCGTCGCCATCGATCAACTCGCCGCCGCTCTCCGCATTCCACACCCTCGATCCACCCCATGAACCCCCACCCTGGCGCCAGTCCCGGGCAAAGGCCCTGACTGTCCACCGGAATGCATGGTGCCGGCACCCGGCGCCCGCCCCCCAGACCGTCTCACTCCGACACGATCTGCCCGCGAATCTCGCCTCCCGGATGTGCGACCGTGTGCACGTTGAGGTACAGGTCGCCTCGTTCCAGGGCCGCCCGATGCTCCGGCAGCAGCATCACCGCCCCCGTGAAGATTCCCGTGCTGCGGAAGGCACCGCGGTGGAACGGCTGCAGATCGAAAAGGACACCCGCCACCGCACTGGCGGACGCCGGCCCATGGATGTGCGCCGCCACCGCGTCGCCGGACAACCCGACATACCCGATCCGGAAGGCGAGACGATCTCCCGTGAGCGTGAAGCTGGCGAACCCGCGAGCCGGGGTATCCACCGGGTCCGGTCGTTCCGCCGCCCCGTTCAACACCGCCATGTACGGACGGCCCAACGGAACCGAACGAAGTTGTCCCCGCAGTTCACCCGCCGGATGGGCCGCGGTGTGGAGGTTCACATAGATCCGCCCGTCCCCCAGAATTCCAAGCTGGTCGGGAGTCAGGTCGATGGCCCCGCCCAACACTCCGGAAGACCCGAATGCGCCCCCGTTGAACGGTTCCAGATCGACCAGCACTCCGGCCGTCCCCGAGGCCTCCGCGGCCCCGTGGAAATGAGCTGCCACCGCCGGGCCCGTGAGCCCGTGATAGAGAATGTCGAAGGTCAGCCGGTTCCCGGACAGCGCGAGATGCCCGAACCCGAGCGCCGGGGTCAAGACCGGCTCGGGCCGCTCCGCTTCGCCGCTCAGGATCACCTCGAACCTTGAAGGCAGGACCGTTCCACGGATCTCGCCGCCGGGATGATTCGCTGTGTGGACGTTGATGTAGGTGCGGCCTCCCAGCAGCGCCGCCTGGATCTCGGCGTTGATCGTCACGTTGCCATCAAACCGGCCCTCCGCCCCAAAGTCTCCCTGGTGTAGCGGCGCAAGATCGATCAGCACCCCGGCAGTTCCCCCGGAATCCGACGGTCCGTGCAGATGTGCCGCCACCGCGGGTCCGCTGAGGCCCTGGTAGCTGACATCAATCGACAAGGTCCGGCCCATCAACCGCAGCGTGCCCGTGCCTGTCGCCAGGTTCAGAACCGGTTCCGGTCGCTCGGCGGCGCCACTCATCATGACCGTCATGGGCACCTCGGATTCCCCCGCGAGATCGGCGATGCGGAAATATCCCGACGGCCCCTCAAAACCCAGACCAACGGCTCGCGTCGCCGTCGTGGCCACCGTGCAGAACGGATCTTCAACCCGGTCCGCCCGCAGCACCGCAAATGGCCCGACGCCGCCATCCCATCGAACCTCCGAATTCACGCCGGCCATCGCAACCGGAGGCGTCATCCGGACAGGCATCGGAATCGCCAGGTCCAGCACGTTGCCGGGCAGGGTTCGGATCCAATGCGGAACCCCCGTGTCCACATCGATCCGGTACAGGCCGCGCTCCCCGCCCACGTCCAGAATCGCCAGCGCCAGATCCTCTTTCGTACCAATGTCCAACGCCGCCACGTCGCCAATCTCCAGCCCGAGGGATTTCGGTTCAATCAACGTGCCGTCGTTGGGCGGATTGACCCGGAACAGGCTGGCGGTGGAGGCGTCGAGGGCAAACTGGCGAGTGCCCCCGGCACCCCCGCCGCCAGGAAGACCGGAACCGTTGTTCGAGTAGGCGGTCGCCACCACCCGCGGTGCCCCGATACCCGTACCGTTCATCGCACCATCCACATTCACCACCGCCCCCTCCGCGCCGAACACCAGCCGGTAATTCTGTCCCGACCCGGTGATGATCCGCAGGGCGTTGATGCCATTCAGCGCGGCCGGGTTGAAATCCATGTCCACGGAACCCTCCACCGTGAGGGCCGCCCCGCTCAACGGAATGGCTGTCGCCACACCCGATCCGACCTCCACCTCATACAGCCGCCCCAGCCCCCCCTCGTCCACTGTCAACAAGTGCAACCCCGCGGTGAAGGGCCTGAAATCGATGGCCCTCGGTGTCTCACCCTGTCCCAGCCCCGACAGCATCGCGCCCGCCGTTGTTCCCTCGTTCCCCGTGGTGAACGACACCAGGGAACCGTCTGCATCAAGCCCATAGACCAACGTGTACGGCACCTCCGCCGGCATCGCCGCCGAAAGGTCCACGAGGTTTGCCGGAAGCCCTCGCAGCCGCGACGCCCGCCCCGTCTCCAGGTCAATCTCGTACAGTCCGCGTTCGCCCATGACCTCAAGCACGGCGAGCGCCCGGTCGGAACCCGTGACAATGTCGAGCCCGCCCACCGTCTCGAACTCGATGCCCAACGGCTTCGGCTCGGTCATGGTCCCGTCATTGGGCGGGTTCACGCGGTACAGCAGGTTGTTGGCTGCATCCAGGGCGTACTGGCGCGTACCTCCAACCCCGCCCCCGCCCGGACGCCCCGAGCGGTTGTTCGAATAGGCGGTCGCTATGACCTGGAGTATCCCGCCTTCCGGCAGGTTGAACCTCCCGTCCACGTTCACCGTCGCCCCGTCGGCACCGAACACCAATCGGTAGTTCAGCCCCTCCGACGTGACCACGCGAAGGGCGTTCGCGCCGTTCAAGGCCGCCGGGTTGAAATCCATGTCCACCGACCCCGGGATCGACAGCGGCGCCCCGGTCAAAGGGACCGGCACCCGCCCGCCCGATGCCGGATCCACCGCATAGAGGCGTCCCATCGCCTCTTCATCCCGGCTCAACCCGTACAGCAGGCCATCCAGCGGCCGGAAGTCGAGGGCCACAAGGGCCTCGCCTTCGGGCCATGGTTCAGGCGCCGGAACTGGGATCGGTTCGCCTCCTGACGTTCCGAACCGGACGATCTCCCCGCGGTCCGTCAGGCCATACAGGATCGGTTGCGCAGGAAGACTGCCGGGAAGGGCCAGGGAAATCCCAAGGGCCAGGATGATGCGTAGATGGTAGTACGGCTTCATAGGGTTTGATTGCCAGCCGGAGATACGTGGCCCACCGGAAAACGGATGCGCGGATTCTTCAAAAGCCGTGACCGGGCGGAAGGACGGTTGAGGTTTGCAGCCCGTAACCATAGTAAGTCAGACACATCATTGTTTACTATTGTTGACCCAGCCTCCCTGCCCGGTACCCCCCAAGTAATCCCCTTCGGCCCGCCAGGGACGACCGAATCACCGATCGTCAACAATAATATGTCAGGTTCTTTGTAGCATTTGGGTCAACTGTACTTTGACCGTCTCATTGTTTTCAACGATTCGGTAAGCGATCTCCGGCGTCGGGCCAACGCCCAAGTCGAATGCCCTCTTCACGCCTCCGCGTCTCCGCGTGTGATTCCATTGCATGTTACGGCCAAGGATTCGGGCGGCGGTTGATCCCGCCGGTTGGGGATTGCCGCCCGTGTTCGGCCCCCAACACCATCAGGCATGGTCACACCCGAGGCCAGCGACCCCGAGGAGAACGCCCGCCTCCGCGCGTACCCGCTGCTGCAAGCCCTCCTGAACCGCCGCTCCCGACGCTTCGGCGCCGGCATGATCATGCCCGCCGGACCCCTCGCCTACCAAAGCCGGTTCCCACCCGTGCCGCTCACCGGGAACGAGGAGTCCTTCCTCGCCTTCGCCGCCGCCGGCATCACCGGGTATGCCATGGCCGACCTCTGCTACGCCCCCGGTGAAGGCGGCAATATCATGTCCGGACTGGTCGGTCGCACCATCGCCTCCGGCGACGGCATCCAGTCGGTGTCCATCGCCGTGACCAACGACCAGGGCACCTGGCTGGTGCGGCGCCCCCGCGAACTTCCATCCGGGGAGATCCCGGACCTGATCGCCATGGCCCGCGAGGGCCGCTGGCTCGACGCGTACCAGCGCCTCCGCGTGGAACTGAAATCCTCCCGCAGCGCCCCTCCCATCGACCCCCTCTATAACCTCAATGTGAATCGATGGGCGGCCCACGCCCCGGGCGGCACCGTGTTCATCCCCATCAACGACCTCACCCTCCTATATCTCAACGGACTGCTCGATGTCCTCAATGAGTCCACCGGCGCCTTCCTCGTCGATGAACGGGCCGGATTCCGCCCCGCCGGTCTGGCCCGCTTCGCCCGCAGCCGGGGGGGCCACCTCGAAGACAATCCCGCCCGTGGACGCATCGCCACCATCCGGCATGTGGAAGCCATGGTCGCCGAATTCGCAGCCGTCGAGCAGGGCATGATGATGCAGAACCTGGCCCTCGCCTGCGAGGCGCTCGGCCTTGGCGGTCACCCGAACTTCGCCAATCACGAGAGCGCCTGGTTCGAAGCCCTCGGGTTCCGCATGGGGACCCTCCCGGCCTCCCGCTACCTGGCCATGGGCCGCCTGGTCGGAACCCTCGTGCGATGGTTGGGCAGGGACACTCCGGTGTCCTGGCCGCTCGGACTCGATCACCTTGGCCAGCCTCTCCTGCAACCCTTCTGCCCGCCCTCCTACCCCTCCATGCGCCAGGCCGTCGAAGCGGTGGTCGCTCTCAAATCCGGTCCCGGCGGCAGCTTCGATCCGCACTCCCCCCGCAACGCGTGGCAAAACCCCGCCCAGGTCGGCCGCTCAATACCTCCCATCTCCGAAGCCGCCATCGAGGCCACCGTCGCCTACGCCGACTACATCCTGCAACGCTACGGCCGCTTCCCCGCCTTCCTGGCCCCCTACCGCACCGTGACGGCCTTCCAAGCCGTCCACCTCGACGCAGAGTTCTACGACTGCTTCTACCACCCCGAGGCGCTCGGCGAAACCCAGCGCGCCGACTTCGCCCGCTGGCAGGCCGCCACCCCTCCCCTCCGCCCTCTCACGCCGGCACACCCTGCTGCTGCGCCATCAGATCCTCGATCGAAATGACCGCCAGGATTGTACAGCCCGCCTCCGACCGGTTGACCCGGTGCCACGTCCCGGCATCCGCCTGGTGAAAGTCCCCCGGACCCAGCCGCCGCTCCCCGATGGACAGATCCCCGGACAGGACGAAAACCTGCTCGGCGTGAAGGTGCCGATGCGGCGGGTATTGGGCCCCGGGATCCAGCTTCCCAAGCACCACCGCATATCCCCGCTCCTTAACCAGGGAGAGCAGCTTCACCCGGGCGCCCGGCACCGGCAGCGCCTGCCAGCCGTCCTCCTCGGATCCCATCACAAAATGCAGCCCGTCAGAATCCGGCACCGGTGGAACCGCCGCGGCAACAGGGGCCCGCGACCGCACCGCTCCCAAAACCCGCTCTCGAAGCCCGGCCGGCGGATCGGCGACGGGCGCGCAGGCCAACGCCACCCGTGCCGCGACCTCCCGAAATCGCCGCAACTCTTCCTTCGCCTCGAACTCGCCGGAGGCCAGCCGCGCCTCGAAAACCCGCCGCTCCTCCCCGTCGAGGGCACCGGCCGCATGCAACGCGGCCAACGTTTCAAGTTCCTCGGTGCTCATGCCATCTCCGGGGCCATCGATTCCGTGTCCAGCGTGCCGCGCTCCAGCCGTGCACGCAATTGCAACATCCCCCGCCGGATCCGTGCCTTCACCGTCCCCAGCGGGAGCTGAAGCTGCGAGGCAATCTCGGTCTGCGTGTATCCGGATAGGAATGCCAGTTCGATCGGCGCCCGCTGCTCCGCAGGGAGATCATCAAGAGCCCGGCGCAACAGCGCCGCCTCCTCCCGCTCGCCCAGGGCCCGGCTCCCCGTCTCTACGGTCACCGCCGCAGGGGCATCGCCCCGCGCCTCGTAGGCCTCGGCCAGCCGACGACGGCGATCGTTCGCCCGCAACCGGTCGATCGCCTTGTTCCTCGTCAATACCACCGCCCACGTCAGCGGCTTGCCGCAGCCGGCGTCGTACTGGCCCGCCGTGTCCCAAATCCGCAGGAACACCTCCTGCAACACCTCTTCCGCCGTGATCGGATCGCGCACCACATGAAGCGCCACGGAATACAGCGGCCGCGCAAACCGGTCGTACAACCGCGCAAACGCAGCCTCATCCCGTTCCCCCACCCGCCGCAGCAACCCCACGTCCTCGGCCACTCCGGAATCGGAGGCGTTCGGTCGATCCGCAGACGGCACCATGGGGCGCCTCTCATCCCCAATCCCCACACATCGTGTCAAAGCATTTCCCGAGCCGATGCCCGCTCACCTCAATCCCATCATCCCCGCCACGTCCAGCCGTGCCCAGTAGTCCTCCTGACCCGGACCGCCCCGGCCGCGATTCCCCGCCCTCGCCGGGATCGTGAACGGCGCGGAGTACACGCGGCCCTCGAACTCGATCCGCGCCTCTCCGGTCAACCCTTCCCCGACCTCGCCCGAGTAGAAGTTCACGGCCGCCTCGACCCGCCGAACGTCCACCGGCACCTCGAACTCGATGAACTCGTATTCGCGGTCCGGCGATGACCGGTGATCCTTGTAATGGTATCCCGCCCCGCTCCGGGGTTCCGAGAAGGACAGTGTCGTGCCTTCCGCATCCGGCCGGGCGTACAGGTCCAGATCGACGTCTCCGTGCCATCGGATCCCGATCTTCATCGGGCCCAAGACCGACACCGGCGCCCCGGCGCTCCCGGCCGGTCCGAGATCCCGCATCAGCCAGTCCACCGCCATCACCTCCCGCCGTCCGCGCCGCATGGCAACCACCGTCCGGCTGTCGTCGAGCGCCTCCTCCAGGGACACGTCGTCCCCCGCCGCATCCTCACGCCGGAACGCGGCGAAGACCGCCGGCAGATCTCCCGCGCACAATCCCCATCGCCCGCCCCGCCCGGCGACATACAACCGCCAGAACCGGCGCACCCGGTCCTCATGCACCCCATCCCGCCAGGGCGTCCCGAAGTACGCCATGTGGACCGTCACCTCCCGCAGCGGGTCGCCCGATTCCGCCCGCCCGAACACACTCCGCTCCCGCGTGGCGACCAGATGCCCGTCCGTCGGGTACAACCCGTCCGCCATCGCGAACGCCGGCTCGCGCTCATCGAGGTACAACGGGTTTCCCAGGACCAGCACTCGACCCGCCCGCTCCCGATCGCCCCGGTCGGCGGCGACGAATTCGAGGAACTGCGGCAACCGCACGGCACCCGTCCCGGCAACCCCGGCCACCCTTGGCATCGGAGCTTCCTCCGCAAGGAAGGCCTTCAGCGTCCGAAGCTCCCCCTGAAAACGAACCGCCCGTGCCTTGGCGCTCATGGAGGCCCGCGTGTTCGGCACTTCCATCACCGCAATCGTCCTGACCCGGTACGCATCGATGAGGCGCAGGACGCCCCCCGGCGGCACGCCCTCCAGCGCGAACCCCACCACCTGTCGATACACGGCATCCTTGTCCGCCCGATCCAGGAACGGCGAGATGCCAATCACCTGCCACGCCGCTCCCCGCGCTTCCCCGGTCCCCCCGCCCGGCGACGAGGCAGCGGATGCCACGGTGCCGGGAGTCCCAGCGCCCGACGCCGCGACCGCAACCCAGGCCACCGCCATGATCCAACCCACGATGACACCCTTCATCCAACCCCCTCGCGCCGGAAGGTTCGCCCGCCATTCTCCCCATCCACCGGCACCAGCGACGGCGCCTCAACCCCGTCGTTCACCTCCGCCAGCCGGTTCCGCAAATCCTCCGCAATCCGTTCCAGGGCGAGCCGCTGCCGATGACCCCGGTCCTCCCGCAACGCCACCTCGCGTTGAAAGAGCGCCCGGGCGTAGGCCACAAAGGCGGTCATCTGGTTCTCCAACCGCACCTCGCTCCCCCGCGCCTCGGCCACCGCCAACCGCTCCCGCCCCACCCGTTCATCCAGACGCGCGCGTTCCGCGTCGAGCGGACCAAACAACGGATTGGCCGCCATCCGCACCGGCCGGTGCCGCGCGTACAACTGCGTCATGTACATCCCCAGCACCGCCGACAAACACACCTCCGCAACCGCCTGCGCCGCCACCAGGATCATGTCCAGGGTCTTCGCCCCGCCCCCGCCCAGTGCGACGATCCCGTCCCCCGCCCCATCCTCATCATAGACCCGCAGCGATCCGATGATCTCGTCGGTGCTCTTCGACAGCGACGGGTACACGCTCGCGTAGGCACCGACCCAGACGAACACCGCCAGAACGCCCGCCGCCAGGCAGGCCCACAGGTAGGCGGCCCGCCGCCGGCCCTCGCCCAGGAAATCCCAGCCCACCTTGACCGCCAGCGCACCCACCGGCAGCAGAGCCGCCCACAGATAGGCCCGGAACGGATTCTCAACGAAGGTGGCAATCCCCGACTCGATGAGGTTGAACGACACGTTCATCACCCCAAAGGTCAGAAGGAACACGATCCCCACCGCCGCCGCCGCAAACATCCCCGCATCCCAGGCATTCCAGGGGGCATTGGGCCGCACATCGGGCCCCGCGTCGCCCTCCACCGGCAGGTTCTCCCGCTGATCCTGAATCGCCTCCAGACTGGCCCGCCACCGCGCTTCGAGATCCGTCAGGCGGTCCTCCGCCAGCCGTCGCTCCTGCCGCACCCTCTCGATCTCGCCGCCGTGACGGTGCAGAAACAGCGCCCGATGAAACGTCTCGACCTCCTCGACCCCGGCGCCGCCGCTGTTCTCGGCCGCCATCCGGATGAACTCGAGGTGAATCGCCGAATCGATCCGGGACGGTTCAGCGGCAATGGAAAGTGGATTCATGGCAAGGCTGCCAATCCCGCGCGCCGCATCCGGCCGTTCCCAACACGGCGCGCGGGATTGGGTTGATGATGGATCAGTCCTCCGGGACAACCTCCGGGACGGTCAGCACACACGGGCCCGTCTGGCTACCAGGCGACCCATTCGGATGGCATCGGCGTTGGTGCCGGCGTCGGTGTCGGCCAGGGGTTGGGCCGGGGCTTGACCTCGGAGCGGTCCCCTTCCCCGTCCGCGTCCTCATCCGCCCTGCCCTTCGACGCCTCCCGATCCAACGCCTCCAACTGGCGGTCGAGCTGTTCCATCTGCCGGCCCAGCGCTTCCCGCTGCTGCCGCAACGCCCGCCGCTGCTGCTCCAGTTGACGGCGTTGCGCATCCACCCCCCGGCGGTCGCGCTGCAACTCGGCCTGCACCCGGGCAAGCTCCCGCTGCGCCACCCGCTCCGCCTCCTTCACCTCCCGGGCCACCCGCGCCTCGACCTCCCGAACCTCGCGCTGCACCTGTTGCAGGATCTCCTCATGGACCTCGGGCTTCCAGGTGAAGGCCACGCCCGCACGGGCCGGAATCTTGAGTTCCCGATGGAACTGGATCTCCGGACGAACGCCCGGTCGGACCTTGAACTCCGGAGCTTCGTCGAGCTGCAGGTCCACGGCGATGTCCACCCCGTCCCCCTTCCCCACCAGCAACCGGCTCCTGGAACGGTCCGGCCCGCCTTCCGTTGGTCGCCCCACCAGCGTCTCCACCAACCGCTCCAGTTGCTCCAACCGCCGCTCCAGGGTCACAGAAGCGTCCGGGGATGCGGCGACCCGCACCGGCGGCTCCACGGGCGCAGGCGGCGCAGGAGTTGGAGCAGGCGGTGCCGTCGGCGCAGGCGGCACAGGGGCGACCGGTGGGACTTCCGCAACCGGAGCCGTCAGCGTTCGCGCACTCCTTGTCCCCCGCTCGGGACCCGCATCCGCGGACTGGGCGCTCGTGCGACCAACGGGCACCGGGTCCTTCTCCTTCGCTTCACCCGAGGCCAGCGCGGAAGCCGACGCCGATGCCGGCGCCTGGGCCAATGCCAGTCGCGGGCCAAGCGTAAGCCCCGCCACCGCCACCGCCATCGCGGCGGCTCCCACAACTCCCGCCCGGCCACGAGACAGCCGGGGGGACCGATCACGTTTCACATCGAGTATCATGTGGATCCTTTCCTTGAGTTGACTGGGTTTTCTCCATGCCGCCGGCGCCACCGCCCAGCGGCGGCTCACCGACCGGCGAGCACAATCGGTCAGCAGCAACGCGTACTCCCGGGGGGCCCGGGTCGCGCTCAGCACGTGGTCATCGCAGGCAATCTCGCGATCCACCGAAAGGCGTCGCGACAGCCACAGCAGGCCCGGATGAAAGAAATAGACGGCCGCCAGCGCCTGCTGGACGAGATTGGTCCAGTCGTCCCACCGCTCCAGATGCGCCCGCTCGTGCCGCAGCAACCGCCCGACGTCGGGCGTCGCCTCGTGCGCCATCCCCGCCGGCAACAACACCGCCGGTCGCCATAGTCCCGCGGCCATCGGCACCTCCACCTCTTCAGAACAACGCACCACCACGCCGCGCCGGGAACTCGCCTCCTCCCCCATCGCATCGAACATCCGCTGGACGGCCTCGGAGACCGGCACCGCACGACGCTTCAGCCGGACCAGCGCCAACCATTGCAGCGCCAGGCGCCCAAGCCCAACCCCCGCGCCAGCCACCCAGACGCCGACCACCCCTTCGCCCCAACCGGTCGGCAGCCGCACACTCCAGGTCCTCGGTTCCCGTTCACGTCCCGGCGCCCCGACGGCCTCCGTGACGCCTTCAGACGCCAGCCCTGTCTCCCGCCGCGCCGCTCCGAAGCCTCCCTCGCGCCGAACCCGCGCATCGCGCTCCCACGCCGGGGTCCCGTCGCTCTCGCTCATGACCCTCCGTGGAGCGGTGCCGGCAACACTCCCCATGAGGACGTCGGGGACGACCCCACCCGGGTTCACCGCGGCCGCAGGCATCCGGCGCGTTCCCATCGCCGCACCTGAATACTCCGCCAGGACAAGGTGCGCCGCCGGCAGCAGCGCCACCACCAGCAGTGCGGCAAACCCCACGGTGTGGCGCGTGGTCGCGTTGATGCCGCGCCGCCAGCGCCACGCCAGCGCAAGCACGCCGGTCACAATGAGTCCCTGGTAATACCCCGTCCCCAAGGCCTCCAGCACCCGGTGACACAGCGCTGCCCAATCAGGATTCATGACGGATCCTCCGGCGAAAGCTCGTCGCGAATGCGCCGCTGGATCTCGTCGAGTTCCTCCGGTCGCAACTGCTCGTCCCGCAGGAAGCTCAGCACCAGCTCGCCCGGCGATCCGGCGAAGAACTTCGTCAGCACCTGCCGCACCGCCTTCCGTGCCGCGGTCTGCCGGTCGATCTTCGGCGTGAACACATGGGCCCTCCCCTCCTTCCGGCAGGACAGATACCCCTTGTCCCGGAGGATCCCCATCATGGTCAGCACCGTCGTGTAGGCCGAGCCGTCCTTCCCCTCCAGCTCCTCGGCCACCTCCGCGACCGTCGCCGATCCCCGCCGCCACAGCACCTCCATGATCCGGTGCTCCCCGTCCGTCAGTGTCCGCGATTTCTTCCGTGCCATCTTTTGCCTCCCGTGTCGTTCTGGATCTATTAAGGAATTAGTAGATCGAAGAACACCACACGGGCCGGCCCGCGTCAACTAAGGATTTAGTAGAATCATCCGCCCCTCGATCCGCCGCCGTTCTCCCATCGTCGCCGCGCCCGATCCGGCAGCGTCGGGTCGGCCTTCGGACGGTATCCCCCCGCGCCCACCAGGTGCTCGAGCGCCTGCGCCAGCTCGTGCGACGGCGCCACCCGGTAGCGGTCGTTCGCCTCCACAAACGCCACTGCCCCGTCCGGACGTTGGAAACACAGGTACACCGGGCAGCCGCCCGGATGGGCCACGATCAGATCGCGCACGGCAAGAAGCTGGGCCGGGGTGGTGTCGGCGGTCCGCAGGCGCAGATGCACCTGGCGCGTGAGCCGTCTCGGAACCTCCTCCAGCGGATAGATCTCCTGGGGAAAGATTTTCGGACGGTCCTCGCCGGCATTCACCTCGCCCACCACGAACAGGCATCGCCCGGCCACCAGGAGATCGCGGAACTGGTCGTACGCCTCGTTGAGACAGAGCAACTGGACCGTTCCCTTCAGGTCCTCGAGGGTCGCCAGGGCGTACGGTTTGCCCGTCTTCTTCGAGAACCCTTGCTGAACCGCCGCCACGATTCCGCCAAGGCGCGTGATCGCCCGGTTGGTCAGTTCCCCCAACCGGGCCGTGTCGGTCATGCCATACACCTCGATGAGGGACCGGTACGGATCGAGCGGATGGCCGGTCACGTAGAAGCCCAGCAACTCCTTCTCCGCCGCCAACCGCTCGGCGGCCGGCCATTCGGGCAGGGCCTGGACCGGCGTGGGCGCCACCGCGGCAGGGGCTTCGAGCAGTCCAAACAGCGACGCCTGCCCCCGCTGCCGGTCCTGCGCCGTCTCCTGCCCGCGCGCCACCGCCCGGTCGATCTGCGCAAACCACCCCGCCCGCGTCCCCCCAAGCGAATCGCACGCCCCGCACCGCACCAGCGCCTCGAGCGTCTTCCGGGTCACCGCCCGCAGATCCACACGCTCGCACAGATCGAACAGCGACGTGAACGGGGCGCCCGCCTGCCGCGCCTGCAGGATGTGCTGCACCGCCACCTCCCCCACCCCCTTGATCGCCGCCATGCCAAACCGGATCGCCAGCCCGTCGCCGCCCGTCTCCGGGGCGAAGTGAACCTCCGAGGCGTTCACGTCGGGAGGCCGGATGGCAATGCCCATCGAACCCGCCTCGGCCACGTACTCGGCAAGCTTCTCCGTGTCCGCCATGTCGTTCGTCATCATGGCGCAGAGGAACTCGACCGGATGGTTGGCCTTGAGATACGCGGTCTGGTAGGCGACCAGGGCGTACGCGGCGGCGTGCGACTTGTTGAAGCCGTACCCGGCGAACTTCTCGAGCACATCGAACACCCGGTTGGCCTGGGACGCCGGGATCCCATGGGTCCGCGATGCGCCCTCCACAAACGTGGCCCGCTGCTTGGCCATCTCCTCCGGCTTCTTCTTGCCCATCGCCCGCCGCAGCAGATCCGCCCCCCCCAGCGTGTAGCCCGCCAGAATCTGCGCCGCCTGCATCACCTGCTCCTGGTAGATCAGAATCCCGTACGTCTCCCGGCTGATCTCCTCCAGCAGCGGATGCACATACTCCACCGCCGCCCGCCCATGCCGCCGCTCGATGAACTCGGGGATCAGATCCATCGGTCCCGGACGGTACAGCGCCACCAGCGCCGTGATGTGCTCGACCGACGCGATCTGAAACCGGCGGCACAATTCCCGCATCCCCCCGGATTCCAGCTGGAACACCCCCAGAGTCTGCGCCCGGTTGAGCAGCTCGTACGTCCGCGCATCGTCCAGCGGGATCCGCTCGATGTCGATCTCGAGACCTTGAGTCTTCCGCACCATCTCGCACGTGTTGCGCAGGACGGTCAGGGTCTTGAGCCCCAGGAAATCCATCTTCAACAACCCAAGGTCCCCCACGGGCCCCATGGCGTACTGCGTGACGATCGCCCCGTCCTCGTCGGTCTTGAGCGGCAGCAACTGGACCAGCGGCTGGTCCGCGATCACCACCCCGGCGGCATGCACCGAGACATTGCGGGTGAGGTCCTCGAGCACCAGCGCGTAATCCACCAGCTCGCGCGTCTGTGGCTCGTTCTCGTAGGCCGCCTTGAAGTCCGGCGCCTTCGCCAGCGACGCCTCAATCCCGATCCCCAATTCGTTGGGGATCATCTTGGTCAGCCGGTCGGTCTCCCCAAACCCCATCCCCAACGCCCGCCCCACATCCCGGATCACCGACTTCGCCCCCATCGTCCCAAAGGTGATGATCTGCGCGACGTTGTCCTTGCCGTACTTCCCCCGCACGTACTCGATCACCTCCCCCCGCTGGTCATCCGCAAAGTCGATGTCGATGTCCGGCGGATTGATCCGCTCCGGATTCAGAAACCGCTCGAACAGCAGCCCGTACCGGATCGGATCGACGTTGGCGATCTCAAGCAGATAGGTGACCAGCGAACCGGCTGCCGAACCGCGCGCCACGCACGATATCCCCTTGCTCCTCCCGTGCCGCACGAAGTCGGCGACGATGAGGAAGTAGCTGACGAACCCCGTCTTCTCGATCACCGACAGCTCGAGTTCCAGCCGCTGGAGCAGGGCGGCGACGGCACCCTGGACCGCCTCCGGCGCCGTCCCACCCTCCGAGGCGCCGTCGGGAAGACCGGGCAGACGCGCAGGGTCCTCGACGTGCTCGATGACGAATGCAGCGCCCTCGGCCCGCGCATGGATCCCGTACCGCCGATGGAGCCCCTCCGCCAGCAGCTGCCGCAGCATCCCTTCCCTCGTGAAGCCCTCGGGCGGCTCGACATTGGGGTAGTGCAGCCGGTTGAACTCGATCTCGAGTCCGCATTGCTCGGCCACATGGCAGGTGTTCAACACCGCTTCCGGCACCTCGGCGAACAACGCCTTCATCTCCTCCGCCGACCGCAGATAAAACTGCTCCGGCTGATACCGCATCCGCTTCGGGTCGTCGCGATGGGTCTGCGTCCCGATGCAGATGAGCAGGTCATGCGCCTGCCAGTGCTCGCGCGCCACGTAGTGGACATCGTTGGTCGCCACCAGCCGCAACCCGTACTCCCGCGCCCACGGAATCAGGTGCCGGTTCACCCTGGCCTGCTCGGGTATGCCGTGGTTCTGCAGTTCGAGATGGAAGTTCTCCGGCCCGAATACCTGCTTGAACCAGTCGATCCGGGCGCGGGCCTGATCGATCTGATCCTGGAGAATGAGCGACGGAATCTCGCTGGCCAGGCAGCCGGACATCACGATCAGTCCCTCGTGGTGCTGCTCGAGAAGTTCCAGATCGATCCGCGGCTTGTAGTAGTACCCCTCGAGATGCGCCGCCGTCACCAGCTTCACCAGGTTCCGATACCCCGTCTCGTCCTTCGCCAGGAGGCCCAGGTGGTGATACACGTCCCGGCCGCCGTTCCCGGACTTCTTCTCCAGCCGGCTCCCCGGCGCCACATAGACTTCGCAACCCAGGATCGGCTTGATCCCCGCCTTGCGCGCCGCCTGGTAAAAGTCGATCGCCCCGTACAACACCCCGTGGTCCGTCAGGGCCAGCGCCGTGAACTTCAACTCGACCGCCCGCTGCATCAGCCGGTCCAACCGGCACGCCCCGTCGAGCAGCGAGTATTCCGAATGCACATGGAGATGAACGAAGTCCGCATGGGACATGCCGACCATCCTCCCCGACCCGCATTACCCCGTGCAAGCGACCGCGCCCCAAGGTTGTTCACAGCCGCGCATCCCGAAGTCGTGGGTGAGGAGTCCGCGAGTCCTCAACCCATCGCTCCACACCGTTGCGGCCTCGTGGAACTCGGCCCTCCGATTTCACACCCTCGCTTCACTTCGGAGGGACGATCTCCGCGAGTCCCCATCCCATCGCTCCCCCCCTCTGCGGCCTCGTGGCACCCGGCGCTCAGGCGCGCTGCCCGTTCTTCGCCGCCGGACGCCAGTCCAACACCTTGAGCTGGACGCTCCGCCGATGGTTGAACTCGTGGATGTGCGCCACGCACGCCAGGTCGAACGGTTCGGTCGGAACCGGGCGATCCCCCGCTCCGTACCAGATGGCCTCGCGGGTCAGTCGGCCGTCCGTGACCCAGAACTTGGCGTGCTGACGCTCCTTCCCGACCCGTTGCGGCGGACGATCGTGCCGTGCGCCCTGGACGATGAGTTGCACCGCCGGATTCCCCTGGCCGTTCGGACGCAGTTGATCGAGATCCAACACCTGCTCTTCCGTGACCTGCCCCAGGGGCACCGCCGCATCGAGCCGAAGAGGCGGACGCAACTGCTCCGGACGAAGCCGGTCCCGGGCCAGTTGATTGAGGCGGTCCCGGAGCATCGCGAGGTTCTCCGGCGCAAGGCTGAGGCCCGCGGCCATGGCATGGCCGCCATGGCGTAGAAGCAGATCGTCGCAATCGCGCAGCGCCGCCGCCAGATCGAACCCCTCGATGCTCCGTCCCGATCCCCGCCAGCACTCCCCATCCCCACCCATGATAATCGTCGGTCGGTAAAATCGCTGCAGCACCCGCGACGCCACGATCCCCACCACCCCGATGTGCCACGGCATCGCGCCCTCGACGATCACGTAGTCCGATTGCGGATCGAACCGCGCATCGAGTTCGCCGAGCACCTTGTCGGCCATCGCCTTCTCGATCTGCTGCCGCTGCCGGTTCCGGGCGTCCAGACTGCGCGCCAACCGCGTCGCCGTGCCGTAGTCGTCGGTCAACAGCAGATCCAACGCCTCGCACGCATCCTCCAACCGGCCCGCCGCGTTGAGGCGCGGCGACAGCAGAAAACCCACCTCGTAACTGCCAATGGTCGAGGTGATCTGCGCCACCTCGCACAGCGCTTGCAGCCCGGGACGCTGGGTCTGGTTCAGACGCTCCAGTCCCGCCCTCACCAAAATACGGTTCTCGGCCCGCAACGGAACCAGGTCGGCAATCGTCCCCAGCGCCACCAGGTCGAGCAGGGTCTTCAGATCGAAGGTCACCGCCTCGGGCATACCCCGCTCCCGACCCCGCTTGACCAACGCGTGAGCCAGCTTGAACGAGAGCCCCACCGACGAAAGCTCAACCCCGTGCGCGCCGTCGCCGCCCAATCGCGGATTGACTAGCGCCACCGCCACCGGCGGCGGATCGGCGATCTGGTGATGATCGAAAACCAGCACGTCGATCCCCCGCTCGGCCAGGCTGCGGATGGTCTCCGTGGCCGTCGATCCGCAGTCCACCGCCACCATCAGGGTGGCACGGTTCTGGTGAAGACAGTTCTCCACGCCGTCCGCGCTCAACCCGTACCCCTCGTCCATCCGCTTGGGAACGAACCGCGCCACCCGCCAGCCCAGCGTCTCCAGCACCTCCGCCAAGAGTGCCGTCGCCGTCACCCCGTCCACGTCGTAGTCGCCGTAAATCACCAGCGACTCCCCTGCCTCGCGCGCCGCCCAAAGCCGGTCCACCGCCGCCGCCATGTTGGGAAGCAGAAATGGATCCTGAAGATCGCGCAGGCGCGGTCCAAGAAATGCCTGGGCACGCTCCGTCGAGCCAAAGTCGCGGTTGATCAGGCACTGACCCAGCAACGGCGTGATGCCCAGCTCCCGTGCGAGGTGCGCGGCCTCCTCGGGACGGGGTGGTGCGAGGAGCCAGCGATGCTTCATGTTGCCTGCCCGGGAGGCGGGCCGGCTAACCTCCCTTCACGCCAACTCATCCCCACCGAAGCCCCAATGCCGCGCCCAGGGCTGGCACCCGCCACCCCCGACGCCCGCACGATATCCCGCTTCGTTTCAGCCATGCCAGGAAGCCTCTCCTCTCGAATACCTGCCAGAACCATCAACAACCCCACCTTGAGGGGGAAGCTGACCTCATCGCCCCGGCCAACACGAAGTAAAACCAACGGGAACTGGAAATGGCAAACACCTTCGCGGCGAACATGATGCCTTCCACCCCCGCTTCACTCCGAAGCGACGAGCTCCGCGAGTCCCCTTCCCATCGCTCCACTTCCCCTGCGGCCCCGCAGGGCTCAACCCTCCCATCTCACCCCCCTCACTTCACTCCGAAGGGACGAGCTCCGCGAGTCCTCATCCCATCCCTCCACTCCCCTGCGGCCTCGCAGAGCTCAGCCCTCCGATCTCACCCCTTCGCTTCACTCCGGAGGGACGATCTCCGCGAGTCCTCATCCCATCACTCCGCTCCCTTCCCACCCATTTCACGCCCGGGCCGGCTGCTGCACCTGCGGCCCCGTGCTGCTTTGCACCGGCCCGATCACCGGTCGCTGCCCCTTGTGCCACCACAGCACGATCGTCCCCGCAATAAAGATGGTCGAATACGTCCCCGTGATGATGCCCACCAGGAAGGTGAACGCGAAGTCGTTGATCACACCGCCCCCGAACAGATACAGCGCCGCCGTCGCCAGCAACGTCGTCCCGGAAGTAATCAAGGTCCGCCGCAACGTCTGGTTCAGCGCCAGGTTCATCAGGTCCCGGAAACTGCCGCGGATCCCCAACCGCAGATCCTCCCGGATCCGGTCGAATATCACGATGGTGTCGTTGATGGAAAACCCGATGATGGTCAGGACCGCCGCCACCATCGGTGCACTCAATTGCCGGTCCGTCAGGAAGAACCATCCCATCGTCATCAGGACGTCGTGGATCACCGCCACCACCGCCGCCACCGAGAAGCTGAACTCGTACCGGAAGGCCACGTACAGCAGGATCCCAAACAGCGCGAGCAGCACCGACTTCAACGCCGAAAGCAGAATCTCCCGACCCACCGCCGGCCCCTTCCGGTCCACATCCTCCAAAGTCAGCCCCGCCTCCGGAAACGCCCCGGGCAGCGTCTGCATCACCAGATCGCCCTGCTCAAACGGCACCACAATCTGGATGGTGTCCAACCCGCCCGCCGGACTCGACTTGGGAAGAATCTGGGCCTCGGTCACCCCCGCCTGCGTCAGCGCCGCCCGCACAGCGGCCGTCGGCACCGCCTGCCGATAGCTGTAGGTGATCGCGTCGCCCCCGATGAAATCGACGCCCATCACGGCCTTGCCCCGATAGAATCCATACCCCACTCCAACCAGGATCAGGGCCCAGGAAAGCACAAAGGCCGGCTTGGCGAACCGCAGAAAGTCAATCCGCGTCTCCCCGATGACCGTCATCATCTTCAGCTTGGTCAACCACCCCTTCTGCAGGCAGAAATCGAAGATCAAACGCGTCACCACCAGCGCCGTGAACATGCTCACGCAAATCCCGATGGTGAGCGTCACACCAAAGCCCTTCACCGGCCCCGTCCCCATCCAGATCATGATCAACGCCGCAATCAGCGTGGTCAGGTTGGTGTCGAAAATGGTCCAGAACGCCTTGTCATAACCTGCCGACAGACTGCCCTTGAGCGACTTCCCCGCCATTCGCTCCTCCCGGATCCGCTCGAAGATCAGCACGTTGGCATCCACCGCCATGCCCGCCGTCAGCACCACCGCCGCAATCCCCGGCAACGTCATCGTCGCCTCGATGCCACACATCACCCCGAACAGAATGAAGATGTTCAACATCAGGGCGATGTTCGCCACCGCCCCGGCGAACAGGTAGTAAACCAGCATGAAACCCACCACCAGGATCGCCGCGATCAAGGTCGCCCGAATCCCGCTCTCGATCGAATCCGCCCCAAGCGTCGCCGCCACCAGGTTGTACTGGATGATGTCCACCGGCGCCTCCAGCGGGTTCATCAGCACATTCGCCAGCTCGTACGCCTCCTTGATGTCGAAATTGCCCGTAATCACCCCGCGTCCCCCGGGTATCTCCCCCAGAATCCGCGGCGCCGAATACAGCTCCCCGTCCAGCACGATCGCCAGATAGAAATACTGCGTGCCCCCCGGGCCGCCCGGCCGCGGACTGTACTCCCGCGTGATGTCCGCAAAAATCCGCGCCCCCTCGGTGTTCAACTCAAACTCGATCTTCGGCTCCCCCGTCAACGGATCCGGCACCGGGTCCGCACGCGTCACATAATGCCCCGTCAGCCCCCGCTCCGCATTCCTCCGCACCAGCAGCGGGGTCACCGACACCTGGCCCGTCCGCCGGTCCGTCCGCGTTTCGTGCAGCACTTCGTACCCGGGCGGCACCAACCCCTCCTGAAGCAGCCGGTCGCTCTCGGGATGGACAATGCAGAACTTCAAAAAGGCCGCCCGCTCGATCGTGGCCTTCACATCGTCAATCTGCGCCTGGGTCAGACCCGGCATCTGGATCTCGATGCGGTCCACCCCGGCCTTCTGAATCGTCGGCTCCGCCACCCCGAAGCGGTCCACCCGCTTCCGCAAAATCTCCACCGCCTGGTCCAGTGCCCGATCCCGCGAACCAGGCTCCTTCAGCTCGTTGGTCCGCATCTGCACCATGAAGGACATCCCGCCCTGCAGATCGAGCCCCAGACGGATCTTGCCCAGCGAATTGCGCTGCAGCCGGTTCAAAATCACCCGGTTCGTCTCGCCCCCGGCCGGAATCTCCACCCTCGGGAAATAACGCTCCAGACTGTTGGTCCCCGCCGCCGTCAGCAGATTCTCGAAGGACGCCCCGCCCTGCGCCTCCAGCGTTCGCGCCTGCTCCAGGATCGACCGGAACACCGGATCCTGCGTGTTCTCCGCCTCCCGCTCGAATTGCTCGAGCAGGCTTCGCCCTTTCGGCGGGTACATCTCGTACGCCGACCACAACAACACCACGACGACAGCCGTCAGCCAAAAAAACGGATTCTTCATGCGGCAGAGAAAATCAGGCCTTGCGCTCGGTGATCTCCTGCACCGCGCTCTTCAGGATCTCCAGCTTGGTCTCGTCCGACCGGACGGTCACATGATGGTCCCGGATGCTCACCACCACCCCGACAATCCCGCCACTGGTGATCACCTTGTCCCCCGGCTTGAGCGCCTTCAGCAGCAACCCGTGCTGCTTCGCCTTCCGCTGCTGCGGCAGGATCAACACCAGGTACATCACCACGAAAAGCAGGATGATCGGCACCAGGCTCACCCACCCCGGAGCCGTGCTCTCCGTCCCCGCGGGCGGCGCCGGAGGCGCAAACCCTATCAAGACCGATGCCAGTAAGTCCGTCGTCATATGACCCAAAATAGAACGGCAAAAGTGCGGGATGGCCCTGACCGTGGCAAGCTCAACGTGGACCTCAACAAACGCCGGCCCCCGACTCAGTTCCGGCTGGCATCCCATCCCGGGGTCCGTACCCTCCCCCCGCAACCAGCATCACACCTATGGCAGAACGCATTGGATTCGTCGGGGTCGGCCGGATGGGCGCCAACATGGCCCGGCGCCTCAAGGACTGCGGTTACCCGGTCACCGCCGTGTACGACGTCAACCGCAAGGCCGCCGAGGAACTGGCCCGGGAACTGGACGCCGAACCCTGCACCAAACTGTCCGAGGTCACCGCCGCAGCCGACATCGTCTTCACCGTGGTCACCAACGACAAGGCCATGGAGGCCATCTTCAAGGGACGCCGCGATAACCTCCTCCAGGGCGCGCGAGGCCGGACCTTCATCAACTGCGCCACCCTCTCCCCGAAGATCCATCGCGACCTCGAAAAACTCGCCGCCAAGGCCGGCGCCGCCACCGTCGAGGCCTGCATGGCCTCCAGCATCCCCCAGGCCCGCGACGGCTCCCTCTACCTCATGTGCGGCGGCCAACCCGCCGTCTATGCCAAAGTCGAACCCGTCCTCCGCCACCTCAGCAACAACGGTCAGTCCCTCCGGTTCATCGGGGCCTCCGGCACCGCCGCCGAGGTGAAGGCCCTGGTCAACATGGTCATGAACATCAATACCGCCGGCCTCGCCGAAGGACTCGCCTTGGGCGACGCCCTGGGCCTCGACCTCGCCACCCTCCGCGAGGTCTTTTCCCAGACAGGCGCCAATTCCCGCGTCCTCCAAACCGATGGCGAAGACATGCAGAACCGCGACCATGCCTGCTTCTTCTCCGCCGAACACGCCGCCAAGGACTCCGGAATCGCCCTCGCCCTCGGCAAATCGAAGAAACTCAACCTCCCTCTCGCCGCCGCCACCACCGCGCAGTTCCAACGCATGGTCAAGGAGGGGCTCGGCCATCTCGACAAGTCCGGCATCGCCGAACTCACCTTCAAGGGCCGCCACAAAGCCAGGGCAAAGGCCAGACCCAAGGCCCCATCCAAGGCCAAACCCGCCCCCAAACCGCGCCGCAAGTAGCCGATGACTGGATTCCAAATGTCTCCCAAATGTCGGCTCTCGCCGCCTCGGCAATTGACACCCAACGCCCCGCGCCCCTAGCCTTCCCCGTCTCAATCACAGGTAATCCCAGGACGACGTCGCATGCTACGCATTTTCCTTATCCTGTCGCTGGCCGTCGCGCTGGCAGGTGTCGTGGTCTCCTTCGTGCTCAAGGACAAGGCCCAGGTCCTGTCCGAACAGCGCGATACCTTTCGCGATGAGCGCGACCGCGCCGTCGCCGCGGAGACCCGCGCCCGCGACTCGGAACGTCAGGCCCGCGAAGCCGAAAAGTCCGCCAAGGACGAACTCGAACTCGTTCAGCAGGAACTGACGGTCACCACCACCCGCCTCAACGAAACCGACGGCCTCCTGGCCCGCCGTTCCCAGGAACTCCAGGAGACCATCGTCTCCCGCGATACCGCCCAACGCCGTCTCTCCCGCTGGGAAGCCCTCGGGATCGAACCCGAACAAATCGCCAACCTCCAGTCCCGTACCGAACGTCTGGCGGCCGAGCGCGACGCCTTCGCCGCGGAAAAGCAGGTCATGGGTCGCGAAATCGCCCGCCTCAGCGAGGAACTCGACCTCTACCGCGGCAAAATCACCGAGGTCCAGATGCCGGATGTCCGTGGCCTCGTCACGGCCGTCGATGGCAACTACCAGTTCGTCGTGCTCGATCGCGGGGCCGAGGACGGCCTCAAACGCAATGGCAAGATGATCATCACCCGCGGCGAAACCCTCGTCGCCAAGGCTCAATTGGTCCGCGTCGAAGCCCGCTCCGCCGTCGCCAACCTGATGCCCGATTGGGTTCAGGATCAGGTCCAGGCCGGTGACCAGGTCATGACCAGCTATGAAGCCCTTCCCCGGTAATCGTCCCCATCGTCCATTCGCCGCCCTCCTCGCCCTCCTCGCCGCCGCCTGGTTCCTCGCCGGCTGTGCCACCAACGAGGAACGTCTCTCCGAGCGTCCCTGGAATACCCCGCGCAGTTGGGAAACCGGCCTCCCCACCGGCATGACCGAGGAGCGACGCTAGCTCCAGCCCGGCCCTCCACCGGCTCCCCGTCGGAGTCCACCTCGGACGCCCCCGATGGACCCCGCCCCCAACCTCCTCGGCCTCGAGATCGGCGGCACCAAACTCCAGTTGGTCGCCGGTCGCCCGGACGGCACCGTCTGCCATCGCTGGCGTCATACGGTCGATCCCGGTGCCGGTGCGGATGGCATCCGCCAACGTATCCTCGACTGGCTCCCAGGGATCCGCGCCACCGTCGATCCCCGCGCCCTCGGAGTCGGCTTCGGCGGCCCCGTCGATTCCCGGACCGGCTGGATCGCCCGCTCCCACCAGGTCGCCGGCTGGTCCGACGTCCCCCTCGCCGCCTGGCTCCACGAACACACCGGAATCCCCGTCGTCGTCGAAAACGACGCCAATGTCGCCGCGCTCGCCGAAGCCCGCCTCGGCAATGGGCGCGGCGCCGATCCCGTGTTCTACGTGACCCTTGGCAGCGGCGTGGGCGGCGGTCTCGTGCTGGGCGGTCGCATCCACCACGGCGCCCCCCCCGGCGAATCTGAAATCGGCCACGTCCGCCTCGACAAGGCCGGCACCCGCGTCGAGGACCGCTGTTCCGGCTGGGCCGTCGATCGCCGCATCCGTGAAGCCATCGCCCTCCATCCCGGAAGCCCCCTCGCTCAACTCGCCGCCAACAGCCCCGGCGGCGAATCCCGCTTCCTTGCCGCCGCCCTCCAGCACGAGGATCCCCTCGCCCACGCCATCCTCAGTGAACTGGCGGACAACCTCGCCTTTGCCCTTTCCCACGTCGTCCACCTCGTCCATCCGGAACGAATCATCCTCGGCGGCGGCCTCGCCCTGGTCGGCGAACCCCTCCGCCATGCCGTCACCGTGGCCCTCACTCCCCACCTGATGGAGGTATTCCGGCCCGGGCCGCCTCTCTTCCTCGCCGCCCTGAGCGAGGACGCCGTCCCGGCCGGTGCCCTCCTCCTCGCCGCCGAACTCGTCAGGCCCTCACCCTGACCCTGACCCCGCTGCCCAGCCGGGCTGTCACTCGGCGCTTTCCCCGGGCGCCCCCGCACCCTTCGCCGCGTCCCCCTTCCGCCGGCGGACGGCCTCCCGCAGCAGGAACTCGATCTGGCCGTTGACGGAACGCAGATCCTCCTGCGCCCACGCCTCGATCTCCGACCACAAGCGCGGATCCATCCGCAGCAGAAACGCCTTGCGCGGTTCGGAACCCATCAGGGTCGCCCCTCCCCGCGCCCCCGGCGCCGATTCAGATCGTTCACGAACCGCCGCGGGTTCTCCGGCGACACGACCACGATCCCCTTGGGCCCACGTAAAACCACCGCATCCCCGGGATGGGTCACAAAGGCCCGGAACGACCCCAGTCGCCGGCTTCGAAACCAACCGTGCATCGCGAAAAGCCCGTCGTTGCCCATCGTCTTCCACGCCCCCCGGCACGCCTCCGGATCCACCTCGGCCGATTCGATCGCCTCGAACGGTATCCGGTTGGTCCACAGCACCCGCCGAATCCGCACCCCATCCCTCCCAATCTCGAACCCCCGGATCGAAAACAGCGCCGTCCCCCCCACAATCCCCAGCATCAAAGCCGTCACCAGCCACACCACCCACCGCTCTTCCGGCCGGTTCACCAGCAGGGCGATCCCCACCGTCACCCCCCCGCACAGCAGGAGAACCAGCACCGTGATCACCCGGATCCGGCGTCCCCACACCGCCGCGTATTGCCTCTCACTCATGGGTTCCTCCCGGCCCGGTGGGCTCAAGGCTCAATGATACAGGGTCCCCGTGTTGATCACCGGACTCACCTCGGCCTCCGCGCACAGCACCACCAGCAGATTGCTGACCATCGACGCCTTCCGTTCCGGATCGAACTCGATCACCTGCTTCTCCTTCAACTGGTGCAGCGCCATCTCCACCATCGTCACCGCCCCCTGCACGATCTTCGCCCGCGCCGCGATCACCGCCTCCGCCTGCTGCCGCCGCAGCATCGCCTGCGCAATCTCGGGCGCATACGCAAGATGCGTGATCCGCGCCTCCTCCACCCAGACCCCCGCCCGCACCAACCGCTCCTGCAATTCCCGCGTCAACGCCTCCGCCACCTCCACGCCCCCGCTCCGCAACGTCAATTCGTCCTCCTCCCCCTGATCATACGCATACGCCGATGCCAGGTGCCGCACCGCCGACTCGCTCTGCACCTCGATGTAGTGCTCGTAGTCGTCCACATCGAACACCGCCTGCGCCGTGTCCGACACCCTCCAGACCACCACCGCCGCGATCTCGATCGGGTTCCCCCGCTTGTCATTCACCTTCAACCGCTCCCCGTTCAGGTTCCGCATCCGGAGGGAGATCTTCTTCTTCGTGAAGAACGGGTTCGTCCAGTGAAACCCGCTGCGCCGCACCGTCCCCCGGTACGCCCCAAACAGGATCAGCACCCGCGCCTCGTTCGGCTGCAGCGTGAAAAACCCCGCCCATCCCACAAACACCGCGACCAGCAGCAGCAGCCCCGACACCAGCCAGAGGGCCGCTGCCCCCCCGCTCACCGACATCGTCTGCGCCGCCCGCACCAGCAGGAAGGCCACCACCCCCTTCAGAAGCAACACTCCCCCCAGCATCGGCCAGCCCGACATCGCCCACCCCAACTGCTCCCGGTTCGAAGACGCCCCCGCCGCGCCCGCACTCGCACTCGCATCCACACCCTGACTCTCGCTCACGCTGACATTGGGTTTCATTGATTGCCTTTGGATACTTAAGTGATATCATAATGGAACCACCCGAGTCAAGGAATCGTTTCCCGTCTTTTTCCCATCCCCAAGGTCCCGCGACTCCAGAGCGAGTCGTTCCCGTTCCAGGCCATACGCCACCGCCAACCACAGCCTCCGGATGGCCCGCGGCATGAGCACGCAGGCATGAACGTGCAAGCCCGTCCATCCGCAAGCCTCACCCAGGGTCTCCACGAAGCCCTGGCGATCCGCGTCATCCACGAAGATCGGCTCACGCCGGTCGCCGCGATTCCTGACGTGATAGATCGCGCCGGGATGTTACAGCGGCAGGTATTCCACGCGGTTGGCGAACGTTTCGATGTCGCCGACTTTGGCCAGTATCTCCAGATCCTCGATGGCCCGCCCAATCGTGATGCGAAGCTGGTGGGCAAAGATGACACCACCGAAGGGTTCGCCAATACGCTGCCGTCGCGTCGCCTCGGTCAGCAGATCGTCATCCTGGCTGAATAACACCCGGCGCAACGCCGTGGCCCGGTTCAACAGGGCTGCGTCCTCCAACTCCGTGGTGCCGTCAATATGTGCCGTCAACACGTCCACGCCCCGGAGAATCTGTCCATGCGTGATCGCTGCGGGCACATCTACGTCCATGTAGAGACCGGCGCTCACGCCAGCTTGCCCATCTCACGCAGGCGCTTCCGGATGGGTGAATCGCCGGCTTGTGCACGCCGACGCTCCAGCTCGTGTGCGCTTCTCTGAATGTGAGCGTCCATCTCATGCAAGAGTAACAGGGTCAGTTCTTGATAATGGCTACCCTTGATGGGTCTTCCGCCGCCGATACAGCAGGTTCGTCAGGATTTCGCCCCGGGCGGGCCTGCCGGCTCGTCCTCAGGCAGCGGCACCCCCTTGGTCTCGGGAAGAAACGGCACCACCGCCAATCCCACCAGAAACACCAGGCTCATCCAGGCGCAGGCATTCCGAAAGGCGTCCAGCTTCTGGTCCAGTGTCTCGGCGTCCGATGCCAGCCAGGCGGTCAGCTTCCCCATGAACAGCGGTCCGGCCGCGGCCACGAACCGTCCGACATTGTAACAAAAGCTCGTCCCCGTGCTGCGCAGGCTGACGGGGAAGAGTTCCGGCAGCACGATCGCGAATCCCGCGAACAGCGAGAGCTGGAAGAAACCCATCATCGGCACCATCCAGAAGATGTCGCTGCGCTCATTCAGAAACTGGAACACCAGGATGGTGCTCCCCATCGCACAAAGGTACCCGACCGCAAATACCGGCCGTCGCCCGAACCGGCTGGCCGCCCAGGTGAACGCGAGCATCCCAAAGAATGATCCCGTGTTCTGAATGACCATGTTGATCCCTGTCCACATGGTCCGATACCCAGGGATCTGCTCCGGCGGGATGCCCTCCGAGGCCAGCGCCCGCCCCATTACGTCATTGATCAGCTCCGGACTGAAGAACCCGATGCCCCACAAGCCCACCACCGCGGACACGCAGAGCAGCATCCCCAGGATCGCGTTCTTCCGCCATCGGGGATGCCCCAGCAGCGCCCGGTACGACCCGAACTGAACCCCCATCGCCTTGCCGGCCGCCCTCGCCTGGACCCACTTCTCCGGTTCCTTCAGCTTCAACATGATGAACACCGTCAGGAACGCCGGCAGGGCTCCAATCACGAACAGCGCCCGCCAGGAACTTCCCGGCTCGATCCGCGATGTCTCCAGCCACCCCACCACCACCGCAATCAATCCCGCCGTGATGTTCCCCACCGCAGACAGCGATTGCAGCAGACCCAGCGCGTTCGGACGGGCCCGGTCCGGCAACGAATCCGCCACCAGCGCCACCGACAACCCGAATACGCCACCCACCCCCAACCCCGTCACAAACCGGTAGATCGCGAAATCGACGAACCCCACCGAAAACGCGGACAACCCCGTGCACAACGAATAGAGCAGCACCGTGATGGCCAGCGTCCTCGCCCGCCCGATCCGGTCGCCCACCGCCCCGAAAATCAGCCCCCCCATCGCCCAGCCCGCCACGAAGATCGAGGTCGAAATCCCTCCCAGTTCCTTCAGGCGCGACGGATCCGTCCCCTCGGGCATCAGGGCGGCCAGTGCCGCCGGACGTGCGAGCACAAAGATCTGCTGATCCAGGCAGTCGAACATCCACGCCAGGCTGGCGATGGTGAAAACAAACCAATGGTAGCGTGTCAGCGATCGCCACCACGGGCCCGGCACTGTCGGTGAGGTCGGGGTCATGGAACGACAAGGTCAGTACGGACATCCCGCCACGAAACCAAGCCCCAATTCCCCGCTCCGTCGAAAAAGCCGAAGGGGCGCCCGGCTCCCGCGCCAGACGCCCCTCCGTGAAATCCAATGACTGTCCGCAGACTGTCCGTCAGGCCTTCCCCGCCTGGGCAGCATCCCCTTTGCCCTCGGCCGATGGAGTTCCCTGCGTCGCCGCGAGATCGACCCACTCCAGAATCGCCGTCTGGGCCGCATCGCCCCGGCGCCGGTGCGCCAGCTTCACGATCCGGGTGTATCCCCCCTGACGATCCTTGAAGGCCGGCGCGATCTTGTCGAAAAGGATGTGCACGACGTCCTCGTTCTCCCGCCACTTCAGCCGGCGATCCCGGCTGCGGAACAGGGTTCGCGCATGCTGGTGCAACCGCGCCGCCACCAGGCGCCGGCAGTGAACGTTTTCTGCCAGGCTGCGCGCCTTGGCCTTCTCGTCGGCCACCGCCTCCGCCGCCGCCGTGGCCGCATTGCCGAGCTTGCCGAGGGTGAGCATGCGTTCGGCCACGCGCTGCGCCGCCTTCGCCTTCGCCAGTGTCGTGGTGATCCGACGGTGCTTGATCAGGCTGCTGACCATGTTGGCCAGCATCATGTTCCGGTGTTCCGATGTCCGCCCCAGCTTGGCGGTCTTCTTGAGGTGACGCATGGCCTATTCGAGGATGGGTTCCTCCTTGGGCGCTTCCAGCAAGGAGGGATCAATGTTCATTCCGAGGGACAAGCCCAGCGCCGTCAGCTTGTCCTTGATCTCGTTCAGCGACTTCTTGCCGAAGTTCCGGTACTTCAACATCTCGCTTTCCGTCTTCATGGCCAGTTGGCCCACCGTCGTGATGTTCGCGTTGTTCAGGCAGTTCGCCGCCCGGACCGACAACTCGATCTCGTTCACCGACATCTGGAGAAGCCGCTTGAAGCGCTCCCGCTCCTCGTCCTCCTTGCCCCGTTCCTCCTCGAACTGCACCGCGTTCTCATCGTAATTGTAGAACGACTCGAGGTGCTTCTTGAGGATCGAGCTGGACTGCAACAGCGCGTCCTGCGGCGTGACCCGCCCGTCTGTCCAGATCTCCAGTACAAGCTTGTCGTAGTCCGTGCGCTGCCCCACCCGCGCCGCCTCGACGTTATACCGCACCCGCACCACGGGGGAGAAAATGGAATCGATGGCGATCACCCCGATCGGCTGGTCGGGTCGCTTGTTCTCGTCGGCCGGACAGAATCCGCGCCCGACCTTCACCTCCAGCTCCATCTCCAGCTTCTTCTTCTTGTCCAGTGTGCAGATGAGCTGCTTCGGGTTCACGACATCCAGCTTGTCCGTCTTCTCGATGTCGCCCGCCGTCACCGCACCATCCTTGTTCACCGACAGCCGCAGCAACTGCGTGTCCCGGGAATGGTGCCGGAACTTGACCTTCTTCAGGTTGAGAACGATCTCGGTCACGTCCTCCACCACCCCATCCACCGTGGTGAACTCGTGCATCGCCCCGTCCACCTTGAAAGAGGTGACAGCCGCGCCATCGAGGGAGGACAACAGCACCCGCCGCAGGCTGTTTCCGATCGTGTACCCGTATCCGGTCTCGAACGGCTCGGCCGTAAACTTTCCGTAGGTTTCCGTTGCGGTGGACTCGTCCTTCACCAACCGCTTCGGCATTTCAAACCGACCTAGTCTGACTGGCATGATTTCCTCCTGGCAAATGTAACCTGCCTCCCGCCGCCACTCCCAAGACACCGGTAGGCCATATATTCGCCACCAGACCGGTCCGAACCCGGACCCGCCTGGTTCTCTGTTGGGGTTAGCGGGAGTAAAACTCGACCACGGCCTGCTCGTTGGCGATCGGCTGGATCTCTTCCCGGGACGGCATCCGGACCACCGTGCCGCGCAGACCGTCCTTGTTCAAGGACAGCCACTCCGGAACCGGCCGGCTGGTGGACAACTCGAGGCCCCGCATGGCCAGTTGTCGCGACGCCGCAACGCCCCGGACCTCGATGGTGTCGTTGGGCTTCATCATGTACGAAGCCACATCCACCTTGCGCCCGTTCACCTTGACGTGCCCGTGGGAAATCATCTGCCGCGCCGCAGCCCGCGTCGCCCCGAACCCGAGCGAATACACCACGCTGTCCAGCCGGCTCTCCAGCAGTTGGAGCATCTGCTCGCCCGTGACCCCACGGCGCCGCAGCGCCGTCTGGTACACCCGGCGGAACTGCCGCTCCTGAAGTCCGTAGTAATAACGCAACTTCTGCTTCTCAATCAGTCCCAAGGCGTAATCCGTCACCTTGCGACGCATCTTCGGCCCGTGCTGGCCGGGCGGATAGTTGCGCTTCTCCAGGGACTTGGCGTACCCGAAGATCGGGACGCCCAAACGGCGGCTGATGCGGACCCGCGGACCTGTATAACGTGCCATGCGATTGCTCTCCTGCGGTTCTTGAAATTAAACCCGCCGCTTCTTGCGCGGACGGCAGCCATTATGCGGGATCGGGGTGTCGTCGCGGATCGCACTGATCTCCAGACCGATCGCCTGCAACGCCCGGATCGCCGACTCGCGACCCGAACCCGGTCCCTTAACCCGGACTTCGATCTCCTTCAGCCCGTGGGCCATCGCCTGCCGGGCCGCGTCCTGGGCCACCTGCTGGGCAGCGAACGCGGTGCTCTTGCGGGAACCCTTGAAGCCCACCCTTCCGGCACATGACCACCCAATCACGTTGCCCTGCATGTCGGTGATGGACACCTGGGTGTTGTTGAAGGTCGCCAGCACGTGCGCCACCCCCACCACCACATTCTTGGAGCCCTTGGCCTTGATGATCTTCTTGGGGGCGACATCCGTCCCCATGATCTCCGCTGCCGTCGGTGCCACGGCCGCCACAGGCCCAACGGGTGCCGCGCCCGCATCTCCCGCGGCTGGCGCCTCGGCCGCCTTCTTGGTCTTGGTCGCCTTCGGTGCCGCGCCTTCCGGGGCGGCGGCCTTCTCAGGCACGTTGCTCCCCTCGGCCACGGGAGCCGGGGGTGTGGGTGTGGGGGAAGTTTCCTCAGCCATGACAGGACAGATTCGAGATTAGTGGATGCCGGATTTCGCCTTGGGATTGCGCTGCACGCCGACCGTCTTCCGCGGCCCCTTGCGCGTCCGCGCATTGGTCTGGGTCCGCTGCCCTCGCACCGGCAGTCCGCGCAGATGCCGGATTCCCCGATAACACTTGATCGCCTGCAAGCGCTTCAGGTTCAGGCCAATCTCCCGGCGCAGATCGCCTTCGATGACGTACTTGCCATCCTGGATGGCATGCACGATCTGCGACAGCTGCTGCTCGGTCAGTTCCTTCGCCCTCAACCCGATCGGGATGTTGGCCCGCTCCAACACCTCGAGGGCGTTTTTCGGACCGAGTCCGTACACGTAGCGGAGCGCGATTTCGATGCGCTTGTCCCCTGGGATTTCGACACCAATGATGCGTGGCATGGGAAGATCAGCCTTGGCGCTGTTTGTGGCGCGGGTTGGTACAAATGACGCGGATCACGCCCTTGCGGCGGATCACCTTGCAATTCTCACACAGTTTTTTGACCGAGGCCCGGACTTTCATGGCGACTCACTTCTGTCGGTATGTGATACACCCCCTCGACAAATCGTAGGGGGACATTTCCACCACCACCCGGTCTCCGGGCAGAATGCGGATGAAATTCAGCCGCATCCGGCCCGATAGATGGGCCAGGATGCGATGGCCGTTGGGCACGGCCACCTGAAACGTCGTATTTGGCAGCACTTCCACAACGGTCCCTTCCACTTTTATGGCGTCGTCTCGCGACACGTCAGCACTTCAGCCTCTCCGTCCGTCACCAGCACGGTGTGCTCGAAATGGGCGGAGAGTGTGCCATCCACCGTCACCACAGTCCAGCCGTCATTCAGCACGCGAACCTCCCGCCCCCCCGCGTTCACCATCGGTTCGATCGCAATCGTCATCCCCGGCCTCAACCGCGGCGACCGTCGTCCCGGCTCCACAAAATTCGGCACTTGGGGTTCCTCATGCACGCTCCTGCCCACACCGTGGCCAACAAACTCCCGGACCACGCTGAAACCCGCATCCTCCACCACCGACTGCACCGCCTTCGATATGTCGGCGACCAGGTTCTTCCCGCGTGCCTGCCGAATCCCTTCCATCAACGCCTGCCGCGTCACATCCAGCAGCCTCTGGGCCGCCGGATCGCAGCCTCCCACCGGAAACGTGGCCGCGGTGTCCCCCACAAACCCCCGGTGGAACACCCCGACGTCCACGCTCACGATGTCTCCGAACTCAAGCCTTCGGGCGCCGGCCACCCCGTGCACCACTTCGTTGTTCACCGAAATGCAGGTGTGCCGGGGGAACTTCCGATACCCCAGAAAGGCACTCCTCGCCCCCCGCGCCTTGATCCGTTCCGCCGCCAGGGTGTCCAGCTCTTCCGTGCTCATTCCCGGCCTCAAGGCCTCGCCCAACTCCTCAAGCACCTCTTGCGCAATCCGGCAGGCCTCGCGTATTCCCGCCACTTCGGTCGCCGTTTTGATCATCGCCATGCCAGTGCTTCGTCGGTGGAACGTCGGATCTTCATCCCCGGCCTCCCACCTGTCCCATGCACGCTCACAACCGCCCCCGAACCCGTCCCTTCTTGAGGAACCCGTCGTAGTGGCGCATCAGCAGGAACGACTCCAACTGCCGAAGTGTATCCAGAAGGACACCCACCGTGATCAGGATGCTGGTGCCGCCGAAGAAACTCGCCACTTCGAACGGCACACCCATCATCCGGTTGAGGATCACCGGGAAAATGGCGATGGCTGCGAGAAACAGCGCTCCCGCCAGCGTGATGCGACTCATTGTCCAGTGCAGGAAGTCGCTGGTGGCCTGTCCTGGCCGCACCCCCGGGATGTAGCCCCCGTACTTCTTCAGGTCATCGGCGATCTGGATCTCGTTGAAGATCGTGGCGACCCAGAAGTAGGCGAAAAAGATGATCATGGCCGCCTCGATCATCAGGTACAGAGGCCGACCGTAGCCGATCGATATGGCCAGCGTGTTCAGGAAGCTCAACTGGTCGAAGCGGGAACCGAGCGTCCTTAACAATTGTTCGGGGAACATCAGGATGGCCTGGGCGAAGATGATCGGCATCACCCCCGCGGCGTTGACCCGCAGCGGCATGAACGAGCTTCCTCCCGGCACCACCTTGCGTCCCACCGATCGCTGGGCGTACTGGACGGGGATCTTTCGCTGCGCCTGGGTCACGGCAATGACCGCCGCCACCACCGCCACCACCAGCAGCAGCAGGGCGATGGCATGGAAGATGTTCTTGGGCTCGGCCCCGGCCGGCGGAAAGAACATGTAATACACACCCCGGATCGCCTGCGGGATGCTCGACAGGATGCCGATCGTGATGACCAGCGACACCCCATTGCCAATGCCGCGCTCGGTGATCTGTTCCCCCAGCCAAACCAGCAGCATGGTTCCCGCCGTCAGCAGAAAGACCGTCTGAATCCGGTACCACCAAATCGGCTCCATGATCACCAGGGGCTGGGTGAAATTGGAGAACAGGGATGTCGGATTCTCCCAGCCCAGCGCCATCGCAAACCCCTGCCCCAGGCACAGCACCAAGGTCAGATAGCGGCTGTACTGAACGATCTTGGTACGCCCCCCTTCTTCGCGGGATAGCTTGCTGAGACTCGGCACCACCGCCCCGAGCAGCTGCATGATGATGGTGGCACTGATGTAGGGCATGATGCCCAACGCACCCAGCGCGCACCGCTCCAAGGCCCCTCCGGTGAACAGGCTGTACATGCCCACCAGCGACTGCGTTCCGCTGGACTGCTGCGTGTCCCGCAGGAACTCCGTCAACGCTCCGGCATCGAGGCCCGGAAGCGGAATCACGGCGATGACCCGGCACACGGCCAGGATCGCCAGCGTGAAGATCAGCCGCGACTTCAACTCCGGAACCCGGAGGCAGTTCGCGAGTGTGGAGAGGATCTTGGACAGCATGCCGGCCTTCAAAGAATTCAGGCCCGCGCCGTCGCAGCCCGCCGCTCGATCACATGACATTCCCCGCCCGCGGCCTCAATCTTGGCCTTGGCCGAGGCACTGAATGCATGGGCATGCACCACCAGCCGGCGGTCCAATTCCCCATTCCCCAGCACCTTGATCCCGTCCGCCTTCCCGTCTGCCAGGCCGGCCCCGCGAATCGCCTTCTCGTCCACGACCGACCCAGCGTCAAACCGGCTCAGGGCCGAAACATTCACCGGCAGATATTCCGTCCGGTGCCTCGCATTATTAAAGCCCCGCTTCGGAAGGCGCCGGATCAAGGGCATCTGCCCGCCTTCGAAGCCGATCCTCAGGGAACCGCCGGAACGGGCCGTCTGACCCTTCCCACCGCGCCCGGAGGTCTTGCCGCTCCCGCTCGATTCGCCGTGTCCGATCCGCTTCGCCCGGGTTCGGGCCCCGGGTCGGTTTTTCAGTGTGTGCAGTCGCATGGGGGATAAATCAGGGGGTCACTGCCACCGCAGGGCGTGGAGCGAGGACGATCCCGCGCGCCCGGAAAATTTCATCGCGCGACCGGAGACGCTGCAGGGCAGCCAGGGTCGCCTTGGCCACGTTGGCCGCATTCTTCGAGCCCAGGGACTTGCTCAAGACGTTGCGCACGCCGGCCGCATCCAGCACCGCCCGCACCGTCTTGCCGGCGATCACTCCGGTACCCTCGCTCGCCGGTCGCAGCAGCACTTCCGCGCCATCGAACCGGGACAGGACCTCATGCGGAATGGTCATCGAAGCCAACGCCACCGGAGACATGTTCCTGCGGGCCACCGCGCCGCCCTTCTTGATCGCCTCAGCCACCTCGCCCGCCTTCCCCAGGCCGAGGCCGACACGCCCGTTGCGGTCGCCCACCACCACCAGGGCGCTGAAGCTGAACCGACGGCCACCCTTGACCACCTTGGCCGAGCGATTGATGTAAATCACCTTTTCAAGGAGGTCGTTCCCATCCCGATCGTCATTCCCGCCCTCGCCCGGTCGCGGCCGGCGTCCCCGGGGCTGGCGGCTCCCGCGACCCGCCGACGGACGATTGTCACCCGGGCGATTGTCCGGACGCGATCCTCCCATCCCGCCCATCCCTCCTGTCCGTCCCTCCGGCGCCTGCGCGGGTGAACTCACTGCCTGTTCAGAATCAGCCATAGCCTTTTGCGTAACGTCAGAATTCCAGTCCCGCCTCCCGGGCCGCGTCGGCGAGCGCCTTGACCTTGCCGTGATACTTCGCCGCGCCACGGTCGAACACGACCTTTTTCAAGCCCTTCCCCATCGCCTGCTGGGCCGCGAGGGTACCCAGACGCCGGGCCGAATCCACATTCGCCTTCCACAGCGCCTCCCCGCCCAAATCCTTTGCCTGGGTTGAAATCGCCGCCAAGGTCGAACCGACGCCGTCGTCGATGAACTGCACGTAGATGTGCTGTCCGGTGAACTTGACACTCATCCGCGGCCGCTCGGGGGTGCCATGCACCTTGTTCCGCACCCGCATCCGCCGGAACCGGGCCAATCGTTGCTTCTGTTGAATGTTCATTCGGGAACGAAGGAGTTGAATCGGGCCGCATCGACCGGCCCGCAGAATTACTGAACTGTCTTGCCCTCCTTGCGACGAACCGCTTCGCCGGCGTATCGCACGCCCTTGCCCTTGTACGGCTCCGGAGGGTAGTAGGACCGGATCTCGGCCGCCACACGTCCCACCACCTGGCGGTCCGGTCCCTCAACCCGGATCCTGGTGTTGTCCTCGACCGTCACCTTGATCTGGTCCGGGATCGGGTAATTGATCGGGTGCGAGTAACCCAGGCTGAGATTCAACAGTTTTCCCTGAACCGCCGCCTTGAATCCCACGCCCTGGATTTCGAGCTGCTTGGTGAACCCCTCGGCCACTCCCGTGACCATGTTCTGCAGGATCGCCCGGCTCAGGCCATGAAAGGCCTTCGACTTCGGCGTGTCGTCAGGGCGCAGCACATGGATGCTGCCGTCCCGCAATTCAATCGCCGTTCGGCCCGGAAGATTGAACTCGAGCCGGCCCTTGGGACCTTCCATCTTCACTTGGCGCTCCGCGACCTGGACCTTGACCTGGCCCGGCACGGCGATCGGTGTCTTTCCCACTCGCGACATAACAGCGGCTTCCTTCTTCGCTTACCAAATCGAACACAGCAGTTCGCCACCGAGCTTCCGGCGCCGGGCCTCCCGATCGGTGACCACGCCCCCGGACGTGGACACCACAAGGATTCCGAGACCGCCCCGGACCTTAGGGATGTCATCGCAGCCCGCGTACACGCGGCGGCCTGGCGAACTGACCCGGCGCACGCCCTCGATGACGCTGCGACGGCCGTCGTAGCGCAACTTCAGACGCAACAGCTTCTTCTGGGTTCCCTCGACCGCCACCTCGGACAGGTAGCCCTCCTGCATCAGCACCCTGGAGATGGACTCCTTCAGGCGGGAATGAGGCACCACAAGGTTGGGGTGTTTTGCCTGAACCGCGTTATTGATGCGGCACAGCAGATCGGAAATCGGATCGCTCAACATAAGCCTACCAGCTTGCCTTGGTGACACCGGGAATCAGGCCCGACAGCGCCATCTCCCGGAAGGTGATACGGGAGACCTGAAACTTCCTGAGATAGGCCCGTCGCCGCCCGCTGACCCGGCAACGATTCGTGAGGCGCACCGGACTGGCCGACCGGGGAAGCTTCGCCAGGCCGGCGTAATCCCCCTTCGCCTTCAGTTCGGCCCTCTTCGCGGCGTACTTCGCCACCAGCGCCCTCTTGCGCAGATCCCGTTGTGTCCAAGATGTCTTCGCCATACTCAGTAAATCGGTTCGATCCTGCTCCCGTCAGCGGTCCGCGAACGGCATTCCCATCAGCTTCAACAGTTCCCGTGCGTCGTCGTCCGTCTCCGCCGACGTCACGATCGTGATGTCCATACCCTGATGACGCTTGATCTTGTCCAGGTCAATCTCGGGAAAAATGGTCTGATCGGCAACACCCAGGGTGTAGTTTCCGCGCCCGTCGAAATGCCGCGGATTGAGGCCTCGAAAATCGCGGATACGCGGCAGGGCCGTGGCCACCAGGCGGTCGAAGAACTCGTACATCCGGTCCCGCCGCAGCGTCACACGACACCCGATGGGCTGGCCTTTGCGCAACTTGAAGTTGGCCACGCTCTTCTTGGCCTTGTTCACCACCGGCTTCTGCCCGCTGATGGTGGTCAGGTCCTTGGTGGCGTCATCCATGGCGACTTTCTCAAGCGAGGCCGAGACACCCATGTTCACCACGATCTTCTCCATGCGCGGCACCTGGTGGATGTTCTTGAACCGCCCGTTCCCGATCAGGGCCGGACGGACCTCGTTGACGTACTTCTGATAAAGCCGTGAATTCATCGAAGACCCTTATGCGTTGCCGGAGTCGGAGGAGCGCCGGGCCGCCCGCTCATCGTATCGGCTGGCCAGCATCACGTTGGACACATGGACCGATCCTTCCCTGGGAATGATGCCGCCGTTGGGATGCTGTTGGGACTTGCGCACGTGCCGCTTCACCATCTGCACGCCCTCCACCACCACGCGCTGCTTCTTGCCGAGCAACGCCAGCACCTTGCCGCGCTTGCCGCGCTCGGATCCGGCGATGACCACCACCTCATCGCCCCTCTTCACATGGAACTTCAGAGTCATGACTCAAACCACCTCGGGGGCCAGGGAAATGATCTTCATGAACTTCTTCTCCCGCAGCTCGCGCGCCACCGGCCCAAAGATGCGCGTGCCCCGCGGGTTGTTTTCCTTGTCGATGATCACCACCGCGTTGGAATCGAAGCGCAGGTAGGAGCCGTCGTTCCGGCGAATGGCCTTGCGCGAACGCACCACCACGGCATTGACCACCTCGCTCTTCTTCACGGTTCCGTCCGGTGTGGCCTCCTTGATGTGGACCTTCACCACATCGCCAACCCGGGCATACCGCTGGTTTCGCCCGAGCACCCCGATGCATGCCGCCCTTCTCGCACCGGAGTTGTCGGCCACGTCGAATATGGATCGTACCTGAAACATCGTTTAGTCCTCCTAGGCCTGAGGCGCCACGACGGCGTCCTTCACCGCTCCCCCGCGGGCCGCTTGAACCACCTCCACCAGGGTCCATCGCTTCAGCCGGGACAGCGGCCGGCTCTCCCGAATCCGCACGGTGTCCCCCGCCGAGGCGATCTCCTTCTCGTCGTGGGCGTAGTGCTTCGTGTAGCGCGTCACGATCTTCTTGAAGCGCGGGTGCGCGACCCGCCGCTCGACCCGGACCACGATGGTCTTGGCCATCTTGTCGGAGATAACCTCTCCGACACGCTCCTTGTGCAAACGCCTGGGTTGGATGGATTCCGTCATGGGGCAGGGGTCTCGGCTTGCTTGCGGCGCTGGGTCAGAGCGGTTTCCACCCGCGCGATCTCCTTGCGCAAGGTGCGCAGGCGGGCGGGCTTCTCCAGTTGGGCGCTCGCCTTCTGCAAGCGCAGATTGAACAGCTCACGGCGCAGGTCGTTCGACCGGGCGCTGAGCTCGGGCACCGTCAGGTCCTTCAGCTCCGAAAATTTCATCGTCGTCTCCAATCAGGTCAGATGGTGCCGCGACACGAACCGGGTGCGAATGCACAGCTTGTTGGCCGCCAGACGCATGGCCTCCCGTGCCACCGCCTCCGGAACGCCTTCCACTTCAAACAGGATGGTCGCCGGCTTGATCACCGCCACCCAGCCTTCCACGCCGCCCTTTCCGGTACCCATTCGCACCTCAAGCGGCTTCTTGGTGAAGGACTTGTCGGGAAACACTCTTATCCACAACTTCCCGCGGCGCTTCATCTGGCGGGTGATCGCAATGCGCGCCGCCTCGATCTGCTTGGCATCCAGCCAGCAGCGTTCCATGGACTGCAGCCCGTACTCGCCGAAGGCCACCGAATTGCATCGCGTGGCCATGCCCGCGCGGTTTCCGCGGTGCATTTTCCGGTATTTCACCCGTGCGGGCATCAACGCCATAAGCCTGTCGTCTCCTGAAAATCGTTTTGCCGAACCATTCTCGCACTATTCCGCGCCGCTTGCCGCCAGGGGCGCCGCCACAGGAGGCCGTGCCTTCTCCGGTTTGCGCTCGCCGCGGCACACCCAGCATTTCACACCCAGCTTGCCGTACACCGTGTTGGCTTCGGCAAACCCGTAATCGATGTTGGCTCGAAGGGTGTGAAGCGGCACCCGACCTTGATGGTACGTCTCCACCCTGGCCAGCTCGGATCCCCCAAGGCGTCCTGCGCACCGCAATTTGATCCCTTCGGCCCCCATATCCATGGCAAACTGGATCGCCTTCTTCATCGCACGACGGAAGGAGATCCGGCGCTCGAGCTGCAACGCGACGTTCTCGGCGACCAGTTGTGCGTCGATTTCAGGCTGCTTCACCTCCTGGATCTCGACATACACATCCTTCCCGGTCATCCGGTTGAGGTCTTCCTTGATCTTGTCGATCTCGGCGCCCTTGCGACCGATCACCACCCCCGGCCGTGCCGTGAAGATGGTGATCCGGCACCGGTTGGCGGCCCGCTCGATCGCGATCCTCGGCACCGACGCCGTTTCGAGACGCCGCTTCAACAGCTTCCGAATCTCGGCATCCTCCACCAGCAAACGCCCAAATTCCTTCTTCCCGGCAAACCACTTGGATTGCCATTCCTTCGTCACCGCGACCCGCAGGCCGATTGGATTGGTCTTCTGCCCCATAGTCGGTCCTATTCGTCACTCAGCACGATTGTCACGTTGCAGCTCCGCTTCCGAATGGGGCCGGCCGAGCCGCGCGCCTTGGGAGTGAACCGCTTCAAGGTGCGCCCTGTCCCCGTCATCGCCGCCTTCACTTTCAAAGCCTCCACCTTGAGTTCCTTGTTGTGTTCGGCATTGGCCATCGCCGATTTCAGCGTCTTGGCCACCCAGTAGGCAGACTTGCGCGGGGTTGCCAGCAACACGGCGTGCGCCTGCGCCGCATTCATCCCGTGGATCTGCCGGGTCGCCTCGCGCATTTTCTGTGCGGACATCCGGATGTTTCGAGTGATCGCTTTGACTTCCATGGCTACTTGGCCTCGGCCTTGGCGGTGTGTGCGCCGTGTTTCTTGAAGGTCCGGGTGAGGGAGAACTCCCCGAGCCGGTGCCCCACCATGTTCTCCGTGATGAACACCGCGTTGAACACGCGGCCGTTGTGAACCTGAACGGTGTGCCCGACGAAATCGGGCGTGATCATCGACCGCCTCGACCACGTCTTGATCGGCTTTTTGGAGCCGGTGGCGTTCATTTTCCGCACCTTCTCGAGGAGCGGGAGGTCCACAAACGGACCCTTCTTGATGGAGCGTCCCATGGTCTATCCAGAACGGTTTTTCGTTACTTCAACTTCGGCTGGCGCCCGTCACGGCGCACGACAATGAATCGGTCCGACGGCTTGGTCTTCTTGCGGGTCTTGAAACCCTTGGCCAGCACACCCCAGGGCGAGGTCAGTTGCTGCCAGCCACCACCGCCCTTGGACTTTCCCTGGCCTCCGCCGTTGGGATGGTCCACCGGATTGCGAGCCACCCCGCGGGTGATGGGACGGCGCCCCAACCACCGCGCCCGGCCTGCTTTCCCGAGAATGATGTTTTCATGCTCAAGATTGCCGACCTGGCCGATGGTCGCCATGCAGGTCTCGTTGATCCGCCGGATCTCGCCGGAGGGCAGTCGCAACTGGGCGAATCCGCCGTCCTTGGACATGACCGTGGCCGCCCCGCCTGCTGCTCGGACAATCTGGCCACCGCGCCCCGGAGTCAGCTCCACCGCGTGCACGGACATTCCGGCCGGCACATTCTTGAGGGGCAGACAGTTGCCCACCTCCACCGGCGCATCGGCCCCGTTACGGACCTTTTGCCCGACCTGCAGGCCGTTGGGCGCGAGGATATACCGCTTCTCCCCGTCTGCGTACTTGAGCAGCGCGATCCGCGCCGAACGGCAGGGGTCATATTCAATTCCCACCACCTCGGCGTCCATTCCCAACTTGCGCCGTTTGAAATCAATCAGGCGGATCTTCTGCTTGTGCCCGCCTCCAATCCCGCGCGCTGTCACCCGCCCATGCACATTGCGGCCTCCGGTCTTCTTCCGGATCACCACAAGGGACTTCTCAGGCTTGCTCTTGGTGATCTCCGCAAAGGAGGAGACCGTGTAGAACCGCCGCGAGGGCGTCAGAGGTCTGTATGTTTTGACCGGCATAGCCTTTACGTCAGTTGAATCTTGTCACCCTCCTTGAGGGTCACGATGGCCTTCTTCCAATGCGGGTCGCGTCCCGCCGAGGCAGTCCGCTGGCGCCGCAGTTTGCCGCGCACATTCAGCGTGTTGACCCGCACCACCTTCACGCCGAAGAGCACCTCCACGGCCTGCCGAATCTGGATCTTGCTGGCCGCCCGGCTGGCCACCACCGTGTACTGGTTCGCCCTGGCCGATTGAGCCGTCGCCTTTTCCGTCAGGCGCACCGTCTTCACCACATCGTAAACGCTCATGCCGCCTCCTTCCGTGCCAGCCGGCCCTCCAACGCCTGAAAGGCCTGCTCCGTGAACAGCAGCTTGTCGGGCCAAAGCACATCGTAGGTGCTTACCTCACGCCCCGTCGTCACCCGAACCTTGGGAACGTTCCCACTGCCCAACAGCAGGTTGCGGTCGGAATCGGCGACAATCAGCAGCGATCCCCCCAACAGGCCCAGAGGCGAAACCGCCTTCAGGAAATCCTTCGTACGGTGACTGGCAACCGTCAGATCCTTCACCACCACAATGTCTCCAGCTTTAAGCCGTTCGCTGACCGCCTTGCGAAGGGCCAGTCGCTTGACCCTGGCGTTGATTTTGACCGAGAAATCACGCGGACGGGGACCGAAAACGACGCCGCCACCCGGCCACAGCGGCGATTGCGTGGATCCGGCCCGCGCCCGTCCGGTGCCCTTCTGCCGCCACGGCTTCTTGTTGGTCCCGGCCACCTCGCCGACGGTCTTTGTGGAACGGGTGCCCTGGCGGCGCGCCGCCATGTGGGCGACCACGGCATCCTTGACCGCCTGGGTCCCGCGGGCGTTCTGAATCACCTCGAACGCCACCGGGCGCTCGGCGACCGGATTTCCCTGTAAGTCTGAGATCTGAATGTTCACGCGATGAACCTTCCGCCGTTGAGCTTATGACAGCGTCCGCTATTGAGCTGACGCCTTGGGCCGTTTCTTGGCCTCCCGGATGATGACATATTCACCGGAGGCGCCGGGAATCGCGCCGCGGATCAACAAGATCTGATCGGCCTCGAGCACCTTCACCACCCGCAGATTCTGCACGGTGCGCCGAACCTGACCCATGTGGCCGGGCATCCGCATCCCACGCATGACCGTTCCCGGAAAGAGGCGCTGTCCGATCGCGCCCGGACGACGGTGCCAGCCCTTCGCACCGTGCGTCATATCGCCGCCGCGGAATCCGTGACGCTTGACGACCCCCTCGAATCCCCGTCCCTTGGTGATCCCGATGGCATCGACATGGTCCCCTTCCGCGAAGAGGCTGACGCCCACTGTGTCCCCGGGCTGAACGTCCACGCTGAAATCCCGGAATTCCCGCAAGCGGCGAAGCGAAGGCACCTTGGCCTTGGTGAGATGCCCGGTCATCGCCTTGGTGAGACGATGGTCCTTCTGCGGCCCAAATCCCAGTTGCACGGCGTTGTACCCGTCGTTCGCCACCGTCTTGCGCTGCACGACGTAATTGGGTCCGGCCTGGACCACCGTCACCGGCACGATGTTGCCTTTCGCGTCATAGACGCGCGTCTGGCCAAGTTTTTTTCCGATGAGACCGATCATGGGCGCTAGATCTTGATGGTGATGTCCACCCCGGCCGGGAGGTTGAGCTTCTTGAGTTCATCCACCGTTTTGGCGGTCGGCCCGATGATATCGAGGAGACGCTTGTGCGTCCGCATCTCGAAGGTTTCCTGAGACTTCTTGTCCACGTGGGGCGAGCGCCCCACCGTGTAACGCTCGATTTTGGTCGGCAACGGAATGGGGCCTGCCACCCGGGCGCCCGACCGCTTCACCGTATCGACGATGTCCGCGACGGACTGATCGACGATGCGATGATCGAAGGCCTTGAGACGGATTCGAATACGTTGTCCAGACATGGTATAAACCCTCGGGTTCAGCTCCGCGCCGCCGGCTTTCCTTTGGCCGATTCCAGAATCGTGGCGGCAATGCTCGCCGGAACCGGTTCGAAGTGGGACGGCTCCATCGAGTAGGCGGCCCGCCCCTTGGACAGCGAACGCACCGCCGTGGCGTAGCCGAACATCTCCGCCAGGGGCACATCGGCCCGCAGAATGGTGGCGTCGCTCTTGTTCTCGATCGCGGCAATCTTGCCGCGCCGTCGGTTGAGATCGCCCAGAATGTCGCCCTGATATTCGTCGGGCGTGGTGACTTCAACCTTCATGATCGGCTCCAGGATGATTCCATTCGCCTTCCGAACCGCCTCCTTCATGGCGAAAATTCCCGCCATCTTGAAAGCCAGTTCGGACGAATCGACCTCATGAAAGCTCCCGAAAGTGATCGCGACTTTCACGTCGACCATGGGGTAGCCGGCCACGACGCCACCCTTGATGGCCTCCTCGACGCCGTCGATGACCGCAGGGATGTATTCCTTGGGAATGACCCCGCCGACGATCTTGTTCTCGATTTCCACGCCCTTCCCCCGGGGATTGGGGGAGATTTGGATCACCGCGTGTCCGTACTGACCACGGCCACCCGACTGCCGGATGAACTTTCCCTCGCCCTCGGCCGAACCCGTGATCGTTTCCCGATAGGCGATCTGGGGGGCGCCCGCGCTGGCCTCGACCTTGAACTCCCTGAGGAGCCGGTCGCGTATGATCTCAAGATGCAACTCACCCATCCCGGCGATGATGAGCTGCCCCGTCTCTTCGTTCGTAAAGCACCGGAAGGTCGGATCCTCCTCCGCCAGGCGCTGCAATCCCGCCGACATCTTGTCGCGGTCGGACTTGCTCTTCGGCTCCACGGCCATGGAAATCACCGGCTCGGGGAAGGTCGGCGGTTCGAGAAGCACTTCCTCGTTCTCGTCGCACAGCGTGTCGCCCGTGGTGATGTTCTTCAATCCGACCAGCGCCGCGATGTCTCCGGAGTACACGGCATCGACATCCAGCCGTTTGTCGGCCTGGATCATCATCACCCGTGACACCCTCTCCCTTTTCCGCGTCCGCGGATTGTAGATGGTGTCTCCCTTGCTCAGTCGCCCCCGGTACACCCGGAAGAAGACCAGCTTGCCCACGAAGGGATCCGTCCAGAGCTTGAAGGCCAGCGAACAAAACTTTCCGTTGTCGTCTGGCGACACCGTGACCTTCTCCTCCTCCTCGCCCGGCAACTCACCCTGCATGGGTGTGATGTCCAGCGGGGAGGGCAGGTAGTCGATGACCGCATCCACCAGAGGTTGAACGCCCTTGCGCTTGAAGGCGGAACCGCAGAGGACGGGCACCATCTCGAGCTTGCAGGTCAACCGCCGGATCGCACGCTTCAGCACCTCGGCCGGCACCGGCTTTTCTTCGAGGATGTACTCGGCCACCTCCTCGTCCTTGTCACCGACTCCGTTGACCAGTTCCTCGTAGGCCTGACGGGTCCGCTCGCGATCCGCATCGGGCACCTCCGAAACCGAATATCGGAGCCCCGCCTCGTCGGTCTCATCGTACACGATCGCCTTGCCGCTGATCACGTCGATGACTCCCTTGAGCGCGTCCTCCTTGCCGATCGGCAACACCACCGGAAAGGCGTAGGCCCCCAGCTTCTTGCGCATGTCGGACAGCGCATTCTCAAAGTTCGCCCCGATGCGGTCCATCTTGTTGACGAAGGCGATCCTCGGTACCTGGTACTTGGTCGCCTGCCGCCACACGGTCTCCGACTGAGGCTGCACGCCGGCCACGCCGCAGAATACCGCCACCGCCCCATCGAGGACCCGCATCGACCGCTCGACTTCGGCTGTGAAGTCAACGTGGCCCGGGGTGTCGATGATGTTCACCCGGTGCGCCACCTCGGGGTACAGCTTGATGCATCCGTCGGTCTTCTGGCTCCAGTAACAGGTGGTGGCGGCGGAGGTGATGGTGATGCCCCGCTCCCGCTCCTGCTCCATCCAATCCGTCACGGTGTTGCCGTCATCGACATCGCCCATCTTGTGGATGAGACCTGTGTAGAAGAGGATGCGCTCCGTGGTGGTCGTCTTGCCGGCGTCAATGTGCGCCGCGATGCCGATATTCCGCGTCCGCTCCAGCGAGTATTGCCGGTCGGGGGAATTGAGCACCTTCGAATCTTTCACTTCCGCGGTCATCGGGTGGAGCTGGGTACGTCGGGAATCAAAGAACGGATCGACAGGCGAACGACTACCAGCGGAAGTGGGCAAAGGCCTTGTTGGCCTGCGCCATCTTGTGGACCTCGTCCCGTTTGCGAATGGCGCTTCCCTGGCCCTGATAGGCATCCAGGATCTCACTCGCCAGGGCGTCCTGCATGGAGATTCCCTTGCGGGCATCGGCGAACCGCACCAGCCAGCGGACCGCCAGCGACTGCTGCCGCTCGGTCGCCACCTCCAGCGGCACCTGATAGGTCGCCCCGCCCACTCGCCGCGCCTTCACCTCCAGCCGCGGCTTGGCGTTGTCCACCGCCCGTTGCAGGATTTCGAGCGGATTCGAACTGGGATTCTTTTCGATGATCCGATCGAACGCCCCGTACACCAGGCGCTGCGCCACGCTTTTCTTGCCCATCACCATGACGGTGTTCACCAGGCGCGTAACCAGGGGGCTGTTGTACTTCGGATCTGCCAACAGCGGTCTTTTCTCGGCTCGACGACGACGGGACATAGGAAAGAACAGGAGGGTTTCTGCGGCGCAGCGTGATTACGTGACGGTTACTTGGCCCCCTTGGCCGCGGCTCCCTTGGCCGCCTTGGGTCGTTTCACCCCATACTTCGAACGGCTGACCCGGCGCTTTTCCACGCCCTGGCAGTCCAGCGTCCCGCGCACAATGTGGTACCTCACCCCGGGGAGATCCTTCACCCGGCCACCCCGCACCAGGACGATCGAATGCTCCTGAAGGTTGTGCCCCTCATCCGGAATGTACGCGATGACCTCATGCCCGTTGGTCAACCGAACCTTGGCGACCTTGCGCATCGCCGAATTCGGCTTCTTGGGGGTGCGCGTCATCACCTGCAGACACACGCCTCGTCGGAACGGCGCACCCTGAAGGGCGGGAGCCTTCGACTTGTAATTCAGCTTTTGGCGTCCTTGGCGGACGAGTTGGTTAATGGTCGGCATCGCGACTCCCGAGTTGTCTGGGGAACCCCGTCCGCCGAGGGGCGAAAGGGGCGGATAGACTGCCTCTCGGGATTTTCTATCGCAACATGTTTTTGGAAAATTTTCGTGCCGTCGTGACCTGTTCGTTCCCCACCGCCGTCCGCGCCCCGGTTCCGCCCCCTCACCGGCCGGCCCGTCCCCGCTCCAATCCCCGAAATTCTGGCTCAGCCAGGGGCCGAGGCTACAGTCGGCGGCATGGAAGTCGCCCTCAGCGGTGGAACCGGCTTCGTCGGTCGCGCCATGGCGACGGAACTGGCTGCCCACGGTCACCAGGCCCGCCTCCTCGTCCGCGACGGTCGCCCGCTCCCTCACGCCCTCTCGTCCCTCTCCCCCGCCCCCGTCCTGCATGAAGTGGACTGGGATCGGACGGAGTCCCTCGCCGAAGCCCTGACAGGAGCGGAGGCGGTGATCCATCTCGTGGGAATCATTGCCGAATGCGGAAGGCAGACCTTTGAGCGAATCCACACCGAACTCACCGGGCGCCTGCTGGAGGCCGCCCTCGCCGCAAAGGTACCGCGCCTGATCCACATGAGCGCCCTCGGAACCCGGCCCGGCGCCCCGGCCCGATACCACCAAACCAAGTGGGCCGCGGAACAGCGCGTTCGCGACAACCCTCTGCCCTGGACCATCTTTCGACCGTCCCTCATCTATGGGCCCGGCGATGCCGTCACCCGCCTCTTCGCGAAACTCTCCCGGTGGTCCCCCTGTCTGCCCGTCATGGGTCCGGGCACGGCGATGCTCCAACCGATTCGCGTGGAAAATGTGGCCAGGGCCTTCGTCCGCTCGCTGTCCACACCTGAATCCGAGGGGCGAACCTATGAACTCTGCGGGCACGACCGGCTCGACTTCAAGGCCTTCCTGCGCGCGATCCTGGAGGCGTGCGGACGTCGCCGCCTGCTGCTTCCCATTCCCCTGCCCATCGCCCGCCTGCAGGCAGCCCTTTTCGAGCGCGTCTTTCCCGCCGTTCTCCACCAACCGCCGCCCCTGAGCCGCGACCAGCTCCTGATGCTGCAAGAGGACAATGTCGGCGACCCGGCTCCTGCGGACCGGACTTTCCAATTGGTTCACCTCCCCTTCAGGGAGGACCTTCGCACCTACCTCCGCCCCGCGCCCTGAGAAGCGGCTGGCAGCCCCGACCCGCCGGCTGATAACCTCCTGCGGGTAGGCCGCGTCGGGGACGCAGCCACCCCCTTATCGCATGCGCAAGCCCTCCATCCTGGTCATTTTTCTGATCGTCTTCGTGGACCTCATCGGGTTCGGGATGGTGCTTCCCCTGCTGCCGAAGTACGTGCAGGACTTCGGGGCGCCCGGCTGGATGCTGGGCAGCATCGTGGCGTCGTATTCGCTCATGCAGTTCCTTCTCGCCCCGGCCTGGGGCCGTCTGTCCGACCGCATCGGCCGGCGCCCCGTCCTCCTCGTCAGCACCGCCGGGTTCGTGGTCTCCTACGCGCTCTTTGCCATTGGCTCAGGCCTCTCCCACGGTCCCACGGCGCTCTGGGTGATCCTCGCCTCCCGAATCCTGTCCGGTGTCTGCGGGGCCAACATCACGGTGGCCCAGGCCTACATCGCCGACATGTCGGCCCCGGAGGATCGATCCCGGCGCATGGGGCTGATCGGGATGGCCTTTGGTCTCGGCTTCATCGGCGGTCCGGTGGTCGGCGTGGCCGCCCTGTTGTGGCTGGGATTGCCGGGTCCCGGCTGGGTGGCGTCCGGCATCTGCCTGTTCAACCTGGTTCTGGCGTGGTTCATCCTGGGCGAAAGCCGGAGGCCGGAGGCCGCATCGGAGCCCCGCGTCGGCGGCCGTGTTGCCCAATGGCGGGAAGTCCTGGCACGCCCCCGCATCGGCTTGCTGGTGGGGGTCTATTTCCTCTCGACCTTTGCCTTCACCTGCTTTGAAACCACGCTCGGCCTGTTGGTCGCCCGCAATTTCGGGTTTGCCCCGCGCGGCACGGACGCCGTGATCGCCATCTCGTTCCTCTTCGCCTTCTGCGGCCTCATCGGAGCCGTCGTGCAGGGAGGCCTCATCGGGCGCCTGGTCCGCCTCCTGGGAGAACCGCGCCTGATCGCCTTGAGCCTCGTTCTGATGGCCGTCAGCCTCCTCCCGCTCCCCTTCCTCGGCGGACACCCCGATGTCTCCCTCACCGCCCTCTGGCAGGACCCCGGGACTTCGCGCTGGCAATTCGTGGTCGCCCTGTTCTCCGTCGGCGGCCCCTCGTGGTTCCTGCTCCTGGCGGTTCTGGCGCTCCTCAGCGTCGGATCCGGGCTCACGCGCCCACCCCTCTTCGGCTTGCTCTCTTCGCTGACTTCGCCCGGAGAACAGGGCTTCACCCTCGGTGTCGCCCAAAGCGCCGGGTCCCTCGCCCGCATCGCCGGCCCCGTGTTCGCCAGCACGCTCTACGACTGGCACCCGGCCGTTCCCTATACCGCCTGCGCCGTGCTCGCCCTCATCGGCTGCCTCTGGACGTGGATCGGCCTGAAGGCCGGCCGCCCCTACGTCCGCGCCCCGCTCGAACGCGCTGCCAATCCCGCCACCGGAACCTGAATCCGCCGCCGCGCCCGACCACCTTCGGGGTTCTCACGGCGCCCCTCCCGACGCAAACTGGGGCCATGTCCGACTGCGTCCCGCCCGCCCTCCCACGGCTCCAGCCACGCCTCCGGTGGCTTCTGTTCGCCGCCGCCGCCCTGCTCGCCACCGGTTGCGTCCGGACAGCCTCCCGCCCCTCCGCCGCCCACCCGCCCCTCCGGATCCTGACCTGGAACATCCATCACGGCGAAGGCCTCGATGGCCGCGTGGACCTCGATCGCATCGCCCGACTCATCGCCGATACCGAACCCGACCTCGTGGCGCTGCAGGAGGTGGACCGCGGTGTCGTCCGCACCCAGGGCCGGAACCTGCCGGCCGAACTGGCGGCCCTGACCGGACTGACCGCGGTCTTCCAGCACAACATCCATTTCCAGGGAGGCGAATACGGCAATGCCACCCTCACCCGCTGGCCCGTTCTCTCCTCCACCAACCATCATTTCCTCATGCTCCGGCCTGGTGAACAACGTGGGCTCCTCGAAGTGGTCGTGGACATCCGTGGCCATCCCCTGGCGTTTTGGAACACCCACATCGACCATCGCCCCGATGACCTCGAACGCTGGTCCAATGTCGGGGAAATCCGCGATCGCCTCGCCGCCTCCCCCGTTCCCGTGATCCTCGCCGGCGATTTCAATGACCTCCCGGGCAGTCGCGTCCATCAGGCCCTGGACACTTTTCTCCTCGATGTCTGGGACCAGGTGGGTTTCGGCCCGGGCGCCACCTTTCCCCACACCCGAATCCCCAAGCGCATTGACTACATCTGGCTCGACCGCCGTTTCCCCCTGTATCCCGTCTCCGCCCGCGTCCTCGATTCCGACGCGTCCGACCACCTGCCCCTCCTGGCTGAGGTGACCGGCTTCCCCCCGCCGTCCCTCATGGAGCCGGGGAAGGCGGCCTCCGGGCGGACTCGTTGAAGTAGATCTTCAGGTTTCGGGAAGACCGGCCGGCCGCCACGATGTCCAGATCGCCGTCGCCGTCCAGATCCCCCAACCGCAGATCCTCACACGCCATCTCGTTGTCATCGATGACGTAGGGCACCCAGCGCTCGCAGGTGTCGTCCACCGCGGCGTACAACCGGATCCCCACCGGCGACCCGGGCCGGTTCATCGCCCGCCATCCGGCCACAATCTGGTCCCGGCCGTGCCCCAGCAGATCCCCGCACGCCAGCGCATGCCCGTCCACCAGCATCCCGTCGATCACATTTCGCCGCCACAAGGGTGAGGCCTCATCAACCTTCGGAGCCGTGTACACCACCAGCTGGTTTCCATGCATGGGCTCGATGGTGGCCACAAAGGTCAGCCGCCCACCCACCCGGCCCGCCCTCACCTCCCCCGCCCCGATGAACTCCGCCATCCCCGGCCCGTTCGTGGCGATCGGATCCACCCGCCAGGTCCCCCCGCTCGGAGTCAGGCGGAACACCCCCTCCCGGGCCGCCACCAGCAACTCATCGGCCGTCCCCCGCGACGGCCGTACCACATCGAAATTGTGCGTCACATGCCACGAGTTCTGGATCAGCGACGTCGTCCACGGCGCCTTCGGATCGACCGGAGGGTGGTACGCCAGGAACCGCACTCCATCCCCCTCCCAATTCCCCTGCCAGATCTTGTTTCCACGCCCGTGCAGCGGGAGCGAAAGCAGGCTGTGCCCGCCCCGCTCGTTCCGAGCCCATCGCAATCGGTGCACCGTCGGCTCATGCGCCAGCCGGATCGGTTCCCACCGCTGCGTCCGGTCCGTCGGCGCCACCAGGTAAAACAACGCCCCGCTCGTAATCGTGTCCCCGGGATTCCAGCCCGCCCCCACCGCAATCTCTGCCTTGCCATCCCCGTCGATGTCCAACGCCGCCACCGCCACGTTGTCCAGCTCGGTCAACCCCTCCGCGATGATGAACTTCGTCCAGTCCGGATTCCGGTACCACGCCACCGCATGTTTGTCCGCCAGGACAATGTCCGGCCGGCCGTCCCCATCCACATCCGCAATCGCCACCCCGTACCCGATGGCAATGTCCGAATCGATGGTCACCGCCCGGAAATTGGGCATCCCCATGGCCCCCGCCGATGCCGCGAACGCCAGCGCCATCGCCATCCATCGCTTCAGCCGGTGTGCCATGGCGCAAGCCTAACTCGACACCCGGGACTCGGCCAAGCACCGGACCGCCGTCACGCAATCTTTTTTTCAGTCCGGGGCTCGGATCCGTGCTTCCCCAAGGTGTCGGTACCGAGCCAACGAACCGGAGGGACGAGCTCCGCGAGTCCTCAATCCAACGCTCCACTTCCCTTCCGGCCTCGTGGAACTCGGCCCTCCGAAGCGCCGCTTGGCGGAGTCCGCACCTCTCCCCACAACTCCGGGATGCACCAGGCGCAGGCCACCCTCCCAACCTTCAACGCGGGTTCGATCCCCTTTTTGGTTCTCCCCGCCGCCCTTTTCCCCCTCCAATATCCCCGTGCTGCCGATCCCTCCGGGTGAGTTGCTGTCCCTCGTCCGCGCCGCCCTCGCCGAAGACCTCGGCGCCGGCGACCTCACCTCCCTCGCCGTCATCCCCCCGGACCTCCGCTCACGCGCCAGCCTCAACGCCCGCGAATCCCTCGTCGTCGCCGGGCTCCCCCTCGCCGACCTCGCATTCCGCGAACTCTCCCCGCACATCCGGTTCGAACCCGCCCTCACCGACGGTCAATCCGCCACCCCCGGCCAGTCCCTTGCCTCCCTCGAAGGCCCCACCCGCGCCCTGCTCGCCGCCGAACGCGTCGCCCTCAACCTCCTCCAACGCCTCTCCGGCATCGCCACCCTCACCGCCGCCTTCGTCGCCGCCCTCCAGGGAACCTCCGCCCGCATCCTCGACACCCGAAAAACCACCCCGGGCTGGCGCCACCTCGACAAGTACGCCGTCACCTGCGGCGGCGGCACCAATCACCGCCATCGCCTCGACGACCTCATCCTCATCAAGGACAACCACCTCGCCGCCCTCGCCACGACCACTCCCCACCCCCTCGCCACGGCCGTCCGCCTCGCCCGCCAGCGCCACCCCTACCTCAAGATCGAAGTCGAAGCCGACCACCCCGACCAGGTCCGTCAGGCCCTCGACGCCGGCGCCGACATCGTCCTCCTCGACAACATGTCCCTCCCCCAACTCCGCGAGGCGGTGGCCCTCTGCCGGGGACGCGCCCTCACCGAGGCCAGCGGCGGTGTCACCCTCCAATCAGCCCGCGCCATCGCCGAAACCGGGGTCGATTTCCTCTCCGCCGGAGCCCTCACCCACTCGGCCCGCTGGGTGGACATCGGACTCGACTTCCACCGGTGACCCTCGACGCCGCCATCCTCACCGCCCTTCGTTCCTCCCCCTGGACCTCCGGGGCCGAACTGTCGCATCGCCTCGGTGTCAGCCGTGCCGCCGTCTGGGCGCGGATTGATGACCTCCGCCGCCTCGGCTATCACATCGAGGCCAGCCCCCATAGCGGCTACCGCCTCCTCGCCTGCCCCGACCGCCTCCACGCCGATGACCTCGCCTCCCGGCTCGGCGTTGTCCGCGCCATCGGCCGCGACATCCGCGTCTTCCAGGAAACCTCCTCCACCAGCGACATCGTCGAGCGCCTCGCCCGGGACGGCGTCCGGGAAGGCGCCGTCGTCTTCGCCGAAACCCAGACCCGTGGACGCGGCCGACTCGGTCGCTCCTGGACCTCCCCCGCCGGCAAGGGCCTCTGGTTCTCCGTCCTCCTCCGCCCCAGCCTCCGCCCCCAGGCCGTCACCCGCCTCACCGTCACGGCCGCCACCGCACTCGCACGCGCCATCCGCGCCGAACTCCCCCTCCGACCCGAAATCAAGTGGCCCAATGACCTCATGATCCATGGCCTCAAGATCGCCGGCGTCCTCACCGAACTCAGCGGGGAACTCGACTCCGTCCGCCACGTCTGCCTCGGCATCGGCATCAACGTGAATCTCGAACCTGAAGACCTTCCCCCCGAAACCCGCCGCACGGCCACCTCCCTCCGCCTCGCCCTCGGCCGGTCCGCCGACCGCCCCGCCCTCGCCGCGGCCGTGCTCCGCGAACTGGACACCCTCTACGCCGACCTCCGCGAAGCCCGCTTCCCCGCCATCATCGACGAATGGTCCTCCCAATGTTCCACCCTCGGCCGCCAGGTCTCCGTCGTCGCCGGTGCCCGCCGCATCTATGGGCGCGCCGAAGCCCTCGATGACGAAGGCGCCCTGCTCGTTCGCACCGAACACGGACGCCTCGAACGCGTCGTCGGCGGCGATGTCACCCTCGAAAAATGACCGCGTCATGAAGCCCGGACGCCCCTCCCCACGTACCCTTCCCCCCGAATCGACGGCCCTCCTCCTCGACATCGGCAACACCCACTGCCACGTCGGACTCGCCACCCCGGACACGCTCGTCGAACACACCGACCTGCCCACCCCTTCCCTCATCCGCCGTCCCGATTCCCCCGCCCTCCGCCGCTTCCTCGCAACCCGCCCCATCCAGGCCGTCGTCCTCTGCAGCGTCGTGCCGAAGGCCACCCGAGCCCTCCTGCCCTGGCTCCGCAGCCGTCTTCGCCTGAAGCCCCTCGTCCTGACCGCCCGGACCGTGCGCGGAATCGGCATCGATTACCCCAGCCCGGAAACCATTGGACCCGACCGCCTCGCCAACGCCCTGGCCGTGCATGACGCCTTTGGCGCCCCGTCCGTGGTGGTGGACTTCGGCACCGCCGTCACCTTCGACATCGTGGACGCCTCCGCCCGTTACGTCGGGGGCATCATTGCCCCGGGCCTGGCTGCCATGACGGACTACCTCCACGAAAAGACCGCCCTTCTGCCCCGCATCCGCATTCGCGATGTCGCCTCGCCCATTGGCCGCAGCACCGAGGAAGCCATGCTCATCGGCGCCGTCCACGGTTACCGCGGACTCGTTCGCGAACTCATCCGCGAACTGCGCCACAGCCTGGGTGTCCGCCGTCTTCCCGTGGTCGCCACCGGCGGCTACGCAGATCTCATAGCCCGCGACGTCACCGACATCACCACCGTTCGCCCCCACCTCACCCTCGAAGGCCTCCGCCTCCATTGGCTCCAAAGCCAACTCGCCTCCTGACCCCTGCCCGCCCGCCACCCGGCCCCCGGCCCGGCAGCATTGATCAATCATTAAGGGCCTGACTGAATTTTAAACGGTCAACGATGATGCGCCTGACCATATATTTTGTTTTATTGACTTCGATTGGTCAACGATTATGAGCCCGTGCCGCTTGCAGACCTTTGTTGACTCCGCGCTCCAATCAATCTGTCAGGTTCATTACTGTTGACCTCGCTGATCCAGCCCCCGACACCTCCTCGATGACTCCATTCGGCGACGTCCGGTCTGTTGACCCGCCCTGCACCGCTGTAACGTGCGCCTCCGGATGCGTCAGGAACCCGGTGTATGAACCATCCGCCTTCGGTCAGACCCTGCCCCAACTGCGGCGCCGCACTGCCCGACGAGGTTCCCCAGGGACTGTGCCCAAAGTGCCTGCTCCTCGGGGTCGCGGACCCGACCGATCCTGGGACCATCCCCGGGTCCGATCCCATGGTCGCCCCTTCGATCGAGGCGTTGGCCGAGGCTTTCCCCCAACTGGAGGTCCTCGAATGGATCGGGCAGGGCGGCATGGGCTGCGTGTTCAAAGCCCGCCAGAAGGAACTCGACCGAGGGGTCGCCCTCAAGATCCTCCCCGAATCCCTCGCCGGCGACCCCGCCTTCGCCACGCGATTCGCCCGGGAGGCCCGCGTGCTGGCGGCCCTGAACCATCCGAACATCGTCACCGTTCATGACTTCGGTCGGGCCGGCCCGTTCTTCTACCTGCTGATGGAATTTGTGGACGGCGTGAACCTCCGCCAGGCGTTGCGGGCCGGACGGTTCACCCCCGAACAGGCTCTCACCATCGTCCCATTCCTCTGCGACGCGCTCCAGTTCGCCCATGACCGCGGAGTCGTCCATCGCGACATCAAGCCCGAGAACATCCTCCTCGACCGTGCGGGCGCCGTGAAGATCGCCGACTTCGGCATCGCCCGCCTGCTCGCGACAACAGACAGCGTGCCCAGCCAGGAAACAGAGCCCGTCGCTCCACGAAGCCCCACCGGGCCCACGGAGCCTACCGAACGGGCCGCCGGCACGCCCGGCTACATGGCCCCGGAACAGCAGCACCACGCCAGGACCACAGACCATCGCGCGGACATCTATTCCCTGGGGGTGGTCCTGTACGAAATGCTGACCGGCGAACGACCCCGGGACCCGTTCGATCCACCGTCCCGCAAGGTCCAAATTGACGTGCGCCTCGACGAAGTGGTGCTGCGGGCGCTGGAACGGGAACCCGGACGTCGGTACCAGCAGGTCAGCGAAATCGGCACGGCCATCGCCACCCTCGTCGCAACGTCCCCTCCGGCATCGCCCGAAGGTCCCGCCGCCACAGCCCGTTCCTCAGCAACCCCAACCCGTCCGGCCACCACCCCTCAAGACACCGCCCGCGCCGCCCTGAAGTGGCCCGGACGCGGATTGCTCGCGACGGCAGCCGCCACCGCCGTGGTCGCCGTCGTCCTGATGGTGTACCCCCTGTTCTTGGGTGGGCGTTGGTGGCTCGGGTTGCCGCTGCTCGTCGGCATCGCAACGATCACCTGGGGCGTCGCGCACATGCGGTCGTTGCGTTCCCATCGAGCCGCCTTGCTCGGGGTGGCGGCCGGATTCGGGGTCGGACTCGTCAATGCCGCCTGCCTGCCCTTTGCAGTCTGGGCCCTGGCCGTTCTGCGCCGCGAAGAGGTCCTCAACGCATTCCAGACGCGCCACCCGTCCAGGAAGCCCTCCGTCCTCTCCACCCCCCTCCGGCTGGCGATCGTCGCCGGGGGGATCGCCGCGCTCCCCACGCTCCTCGGTGCGGTGATGATCTTTTCGCTGGTGCCGTATCCCTTTGTCGCCACCACCCGCCTCCGACTCGATCCCGCGCAGGAACAAGGCCCGCGGTTCCTGTATGGGACCCGCCATGGCGGCCCCGAACACCACGCCTTCAAGTCGATTCCCGTCCTCCGCGAGGTCATCGACGAGTTGGGTTTGATCGAACGCTGGTCGCCCAAGTACCTGTCCGCGGGCCAAACCCTTCACCTCAACGAAGCCTTGCCTCTCCTCATGCATCGCATCGAAGTGCGATCCGTCCCCAGAACCGCGCTCCTCGAAATCCGGGTCACTGACGAGAACCCGGAAGACGCCGCGGAAATCGGCAACACCCTGGTGAACCGGACAAGCCCGTGGCTGCTCCTGCCAGCCGAATCGAATCCGGCAGGTAATCCATTCCGCATCACCGTCCTCGAATCGGCAACCGCCGCCAGCGCCATCCGGCACCCGAAACGCCACCGGGATTTCCTGATCGCCTCGACCATCGCCCTGCTCCTCGGCGGGACCGTCGGTTCGATCGCCTACCGCCTCGCGGCGCGACAGCGGACCGTCGAGACCGTCGGGACCGTCGCCGGTCCCTCCTGAGGACCTCACTCGATACGCCCATCCCATCGACCGCCGCCATCATTCCGGCCCCTACCCAACGCCCAACTCCGGATGTCCGCCACCCCCGACTCCTTCCATCCGACCCGCTGGACCCGCGTGCTGGCTGCCCGTGGCGATTCTCCCGGGGCACGCGAGGCTCTGGGCGAACTCTGCGCGGCCTACTACGAACCGGTGGTCGCCTTCCTCCGCCGGGAAGGCCGGGACGAAGACGCCGCCCGCGATCTGGCGCACGCCTTCTTCGAACGGGTCCTGGAGGGAGCCGCGTTCGATGGCGCCGATCCTCGACGGGGCCGGTTTCGTTCCTACCTCCTGGGTGCCCTCAAGCACTTCCTCGCCAATCAGCGCGTCCACGAACTCCGGTCGAAGCGGGGTTCAGGGACGGCCCCCGAGTCCCTCGACGAGTGCAGCGACGGCGCCTCCGGCAACGCCGGATTCCTCGCTGATCCGTCCTCCGCCACCCACGAGACGCTGTTCGACCGCGAGTGGGCGCTGCGGCTCCTCGATCGCGCCTTCGATACCCTGCTGCGGGAAAGCCCCGACCCCGAAGCCCGCAAGGAGTTCGAAACCCTCAAGCCCTGGCTGACCGGAGCGCCAGCCGACGGAAGCCAGGCGGACGCCGCACGCGTGCTCGGGCTGAACGACGGCGCGGTGCGCGTCCGGATCCATCGCTTGCGCCGCCGGTTCCGCACCCTCGTGAAGGCCGAAATCGCCCAGACCGTTGCCAACCCGGCCGATGCGGCCGACGAACTCCACCACCTCATCGCCGTCCTGTCGTAGGGCGAGGGGCGAGGGGCGAGGGGCGAGGGGCGAAGGGCGAAGGGCGAAGGGCGAAGGGCGAGCACGAGCACGAGCACGAGCACGAGCACGAGCACGAGCACGAGCACGAGTACGAAACGGAGGTATGCCGACGGGCGGCAGGAGAGCCGGATGTGGGGGGGGTACGATGTCGGAAATCGTTCACCCCATCGTGCGCCAAGGATCCCGTCAGGCTGGCACCCAGGCTCCGTTCCCAAGCCTCCTCTCCGCGGCCTCCGCGCCTCCGCGTGCCCATTCCTGCCGCGTGGATACGGCTCCATCCCTGCGACCCGCCACTCCCACTCCACACCGTACCCACCCTCCCAAAATCGTCGGAACTTCCGTGCATATGCACGCTATTTCCGTTCATTCGCCCCCCTCCTCCGCCCGAGCCTCCATCCCCTCCCTGCAACCCGCCACTCCCACTCCACACCGTACCCACCCTCTCAAAATCGTCAGAACTTCCGTGCATATGCACGCCATTTCCGTTCATTCGCCCCACTTCTCCGCCCGGGCCTCCATCCCCTCCCTGCAACCCGCCACCCCCACTCCATACCGCACCCACACTCCCAAAATCGTCGGGACTTCCGTGCATATGCACGCCGTTTCCGTTCATTCGCCCCATTTCCTCGCCGCGCCCAGGCTCCCGCGATCCGTCATCACCCTTGCGCACCCCTGATGCCGCCCATTAGGCTGTTCCATCCCCAAGGCCGGACCATGAAACCCGGCAACCTCACCATGATGCCCCGGTCCACCTCCTGGCGCTCCTTCGCCCTGCTCCTCGCCTGCGTTCTCCCTGGCTTCACTCCGCCGTGGAACCTTCAGGCCTCCGATCTGCCCGGAGCGACCGCGCCCGTCAGCTTTCACCGACAGATCCGACCCATCCTTCAAGCCCACTGCGTCGGCTGCCATCAACCCGCCAAACCCCAGGGCGGCTACGTGATGACCGCCCACCGCCTCCTCCTCACCCCGGGCGACAGCGACGAAACTCCCGTCGTCCCCGGCCAACCCGCCGACAGTTTTCTCCTGCGCCAGATCACCCCGGTCAACGGCGTCGCCGAAATGCCCCGCGGCAAACCGCCCCTTCACCCGCTCGAACTCGCCACCGTCCAACGCTGGATCGCCGAGGGCGCCCACGACGACTCCCCGCCGGAGGCACCCACCTACGACATGGAGCATCCGCCCCGCTACTCCAGCCCCCCCGTGGTGACCGCCCTCGACTTCTCCCCGGACGGACAGTTCCTCGCGGTCGCCGGGTTCCATGAAGTCCTTCTCCACCGCGCCGACGGTTCCGAAATCGTCGCCCGCTTCGTCGGCTTGTCCGAGCGGATCCAGTCGATCCGATTCTCCCCCGACGGGCGCTGGCTGGCCGTGGCCGGCGGGCAACCCGCCCGCATGGGCGAAATCCAGATCTGGGATGTCGCCCGCCGCCAGTTGCGCACTTCCGTCGCCGTCGGTCACGATACCGTCTATGGCGTGGACTGGTCGCCCGACAGCCAGTGGGTGTCGTTCGGTTGCCCCGACAAGACGGTCCGCGCCATCGAGGCCACCTCCGGACGCCAGATCCTCCAGCAGATGGCCCACGAGGACTGGGTGCTCGGAACCGCCTTCTCCACCGATGGGTCCCACGTCGTCTCGGTCGGGCGTGACCAGAGCGCCAAACTCACCGAGGTCGCCTCCCAACGCTTCATCGACAACATCACCTCCATCACCCCGGGCGCCCTGCGCGGCGGCCTGCAGGCGGTCGCCCGCCATCCCACCCGCGACGAGGTCCTTGTCGGTGGCGCCGACGGTCAACCTCAGATCTACCAGGTCTTCCGCCAGGCGGCCCGCAAGATTGGCGACAACGCCGCCCTGCTGCGCGTGTTCCCACCCGTCGAAGGCCGCATCTTCGGCGTCGCCTACCATCCTTCCGGGGACTTCATCGCCGCCGCCACCAGCCTCGATTCTCATGGCGCCGTCCACCTCTATTCCGCCCGCTTCGATCCCACCCTCCCCCCCGCCCTCCTCAAGGCCTACGAAAAGACCAGCGGCGAATACACCGCCGAGGAACGCGAAGCCATCCGCACCTTCACCACCGCCGATGTCGCCCTCGCCCATCGAGTTCCCGTCTCCTCCGCCCCGGTGTACGCCGTCCGGTTCAGCCCAGACGGCCAACGCCTCGCCGCCGGCACCGGCACGGGGGTGATCCTCCTGATCGACGTCGCCTCCGGCATCCTCACCACGGCCTTTGCCGCCGCCCCGCTCGACGATCCAACCCCCGCCGATTCCGCCCATCCTCTTCTCGCCGCCACGTCCGCCGCGGAGACCGGCGATGCATCTCCCCCGCAACCCGCTGCCGAATCCCTTCCCGCGGACGCCCGGGTCGTCGCCCTGATGGTCCAGCCGAACGCGATCCAACTCCCGAGCCGCAACGACCGCGTTCAACTCCTCGTCACCGCCCGCCTCGATTCCGGCGACGAGGTCGATGTCACCCGCCTCGTTTCCTTCGAACCCAACCCCCCCCCGGGCCACCGCCTCGAAATCTCCCCCACCGGCCGCGTCGCCGCCCATCCCGACACCACCCGCCCGGACGCCGCCTCCGCCTCCCAACCCTCGGGCTCCCTCGCCATCCGCCTGGGCAATCTCGCAATCACCCTCCCCGTCGCCATGGACTGGGCGCATCCCGGCTTCGAGGCCGACTTCATCCGCGACGTCAACCCCGTCCTCGCCCTCCTCGGCTGCAGCGCCGGCACCTGCCACGGCGCCCAGGACGGCAAGAACGGCTTCAAACTCTCCCTCCGCGGTTACGATCCCATCTTCGATGTCCGCGCCATCGCCGACGACCTCGCCGCCCGCCGGGTGAATCACGCGTCGCCCGAGGAAAGTCTCCTGCTCCTCAAGGCCACCGCCTCCGTCCCCCATGAAGGCGGCCAACGCACTCCCGCCGGTTCCCGCGACTACGCCATCCTCCGCCAGTGGATCGCCGACGGCGCCCGGCTCGACCTCGGCACCCCGCGCGTGACCTCGATCACCCTGCACCCCGAGAACCCCGTCATCCCCCTCGAAGGCGCCCGCCAGCAGTTCCGTGTGGTCGCCACCTACGCCGATGGCCGGACCCGCGACGTCACCGCCGAATCCTTCATCGAAACCGGCAACGCCGACGTGGCCGGCACCGGCGGCGGCGGCCTGATCACCGCCCACCGTCGCGGGGAAGCCCCCATCCTCGCCCGCTACGAAGGCAGCTACGCCGCCACCACCGTCACCGTCATGGGCGACCGGTCCGGCTTCGAATGGACCGAACCCCCGGCCCACAACCGCATCGACGAACTCGTCGCCGCCAAATGGCGCCGCCTCAAAATCCAACCCAGCGATCTCTGCACCGACGCGGAATTCATCCGGCGCGTGTCCCTCGATCTCACCGGGCTTCCCCCCACCGCCGACCAGGTCCGGCAGTTCCTCGACAATCCCCGCGACCGCCGCAGCAAGCGCGAGGCCCTGATCGAACGCCTCCTCCACAGCCCCGAGTTCACCGACCACTGGGCCAACAAGTGGTCCGATCTCCTCATGGTGAACCGCAAGTTCCTCGGCGAGGAGGGTGCCCGCCTCTTCCACGACTGGATCCGCGACGCCATCGCTTCCAACACCCCCTACGACCGTTTCGTCCACGAACTCCTCACCGCCACCGGCTCCAACCGGGAACAACCCGCCGCCTCCTTCTGGAAAATCCAGCGCGACCCGGCCGAGGCCATGGAATCCACCACCCACCTCTTCCTCGCCACCCGCTTCAACTGCAACAAGTGCCACGACCACCCCTTCGAACGCTGGACCCAGGACCAGTACTTCGAACTCGCCCAGTTCTTCGCCCGCATCGACCGCTCCAAGGATCCCGCCAGCGGCGACCGTCGCGTCGGCGGCTCGGCGGTGGAAGGCTCCACACCCCTCTTCGAGATCATCAAGGACCGCCCCGAAGGCGGCGTCCCCCACGAACGCACCCGCCAAGCCGTCGCCCCATCCTTCCCCTTCACCGTCCCCTCCGTCGCCACCGATCCCGACGCCTCCCTCCGGCGCCAGCTCGCCGACTGGCTGACCGCCCCCGACAACCGCTACTTCGCCCTCAGCTACGTCAACCGCCTCTGGGGTTACCTCATGGGCGTCGGCCTCATCGAACCCCTCGACGACATCCGCGCCGGCAACCCGCCCTCCAATCCCGAACTCCTCGAACACCTCACCCGCGAGTTCATCGAAACCGGCTTCGATACCCGCCACATCCTCCGGCAGATCTGCCGCTCCCGCACCTACCAGCTCTCCATCGACTCCAATCCCTGGAATGCCGACGACACCCTCAACTACTCCCGTGCCCTCCCCCGCCGGCTCCCCGCCGAAGTCCTCCTCGATGCGGTGTACCAGGTGACCGGCGCCACCCCCAACTTCCCCGGCGCCAAGCCCGGCGTCCGCGCCGCCCAACTGGTCGATGCCGCCGTCGATGTCCCCAGCGGCTTCCTCGCCAACCTCGGCCGCCCCGCCCGCGAAAGCGCCTGCGAATGCGAACGCAGCAATGACCTCCAGCTCAGCGCCGTCATGGCCCTCCTCAGCGGCCCCGCCGTCTCCGATGCCGTCCACGACCCCGACAACGCCCTCGCCCGCCTCGTCCGCGAGGAAGCCGACGATCGGCGCCTCGCCGAACACCTCTTCCTCCGCGTCCTCAACCGTCCCGCCACCCCCGACGAACTCGCCGCCGTCGCCCGCCACACCGCCGCCCTCGAACACGAACACGCCCTCCTCCAATCGTCCCTCGCCGACGCCGAATCCGCCTGGGCCTCCCGCCACCCCCTCCTCGAACGCCAGCGCCTCGAAAGCATGGCCCGCGCCGAAAACGCCCTCGCCGCCCATCTCGTCGAACGCGCCTCCAAGGTCGCCGCCGCCCAGCGCGAACGCCACGAACGCATCGCCGCCGCCGAGGCCACCGTCCAGACCACCCTCCCCGCCCTTCAATCCCGCCTCCCCGACTGGGAATCCACACTGCCCGCCGAACGTCGTGCCACCCGCTGGACACCCCTCGATCCCAAGTCCTTCCAGGTCGGTGGTTCCGCCCGCCTCCAGAAACTCCCCGACGGCTCGATCCGCTCCACCGCCAGTGTCGGCGAACTCCCCAACTACGTGGTCACGGCCGACACCGCCCTCGCCGGCATCACCGGGTTCCGCCTCGAAGTCCTCCCCGATGCCCATCTCCCCAACTTCGGCCCGGGCCACAAGGACGGCGATTTCATCCTCGCCGAACTCCTCGTCGATACCGCCTCCCGCTCGAACGCCAATCAGTTCACCCGCGCCCGCATCGCCGACGCCGCCGCCAGCACCGCCGCCCCCGGCCTCGATGTCCGCCAGACCTTCAACGGCATCCGCGAACAGGGACGCCGCGACGGCTGGAGCATCGGCACCGAAACCGGCCGTCCCCACTGGGCCTCCTTCGCCTTCGATCAACCCGTCGGCGACACCAACGGCACCGTCTTCCGCATCACCCTGGTCCACGCCTACGAAGCCCCCCACGAAGTCGGCCGCTTCCGCCTCTGGGTCACCACCGATCCCCAGCCCACCCTCGAAGGTCTCCCCGCCGAGGTCGCCGCCATCCTCGACGTCCCGGCCCATCGCCGCACCCCGGCCCAGACCGACCGACTCCTCGCCTACCTCCGCACCCAGGATCCCGCGCTCCTCGAACGTGATTTCCGTCTCGAACTGGCCCGCCTCCCCCTGCCCCAAGACCTGCGCCTCCAGGAACTCGAACAGGACCTCGCCCGCGCCAGCCGTCCGGTCCCCGTCGATCCGGCCCTCCTCCAGTTGCGCCAGGATGTCGCCCTCAGCGCCCGGCAACTCCGCGACCGCCGCCTGACCGCCGTCCAGGACGTCGCCTGGGCCCTCATCAACACTCCCGCCTTCCTCTTCAACCACTGATCCCCAACCCCCAACCCCCCCCAGCCCTCCCATGATCCACCTCCCCGGCGGCACCTGCTCCGATCTCTGCGACGCCGAAGCCCGCATGACCCGGCGCGACCTCCTGCGCCTCGGCGGCTCCACCCTCCTCGGCCTGTCCCTCGGCCAGTTGCTCAACCTCTCCGCCCGCGCCTCCCAATCCCCCCACGCCGGCGGTCCCGGCTGGGGCCGCGCCAGGAGCATCATCATGCTCTACCTCCAGGGCGGACCCAGCCACATCGACCTCTGGGACCCCAAGGAAAACGTCCCCGACAAGATCCGCAGCCCCTTCCAGCCCATCCCCACCCGCATCCCCGGAGTCCATTTCACCGAACTCCTCCCCCACCTCGCCCGCGTCAACGACCGCTTCACCATGATCCGGTCGATGAGCTACACCCCCAACGGACTCTTCAATCACACCGCCGCCATCTACCAGATCATGACCGGCTACACGACCGACAAGGTCTCCCCCTCCGGTCAGCTCGAACCCCCCAACGCCCGCGATTTCCCCAACTTCGGCTCCAACATCGTCCGCCTGAAGCCCGCCACCGAGCCGATGCTTCCCTTCGTCATGCTCCCCCGGCCCCTCCAGGAATCCAACGTCGTCGGCAAGGGCGGCACCGCCGGATTCCTCGGCCGCGCCTTCGATCCCTATTACCTCTTCCCCGAGGGCGACGACATGGACATGTCCAAGATGGACCGCATCAAGACCGATGATCTGAAACTTCCCCAGGAGGTCTTCGCCCACCGCCTCGACCGCCGCGCCCGCCTCCGCGACGCCCTCACCGCCTCCATGCCCCGCCTCGAAAAGGCGGTCGAACACTACGACCTCGACGAATACTACCAGCGCGCCCTCAGCCTCATCATCTCCGGCAAGGCCCGCGAAGCCTTTGATCTCCAGCGCGAACCCGACGCCCTCCGCGACCGCTACGGCCGCAATACCTTCGGACAAAGCTGTCTCCTCGCCCGCCGCCTCGTCGAGGCCGGCACCCGCGTCGTCGAGGTGGTCTGGCCCAAGGTCGCCAATTCCGACAACCACTCCTGGGATGTCCATGTCGGCCTCTACGAACGCATGAAGAACCAGGCCGCCCCCATGCTCGACCAGGGCCTCAGCACCCTCTTCGAAGACCTCGACCAGCGCGGCCTCCTCGACGAAACCCTCGTCGTCGCCATCGGCGAATTCGGACGCAGCCCCGAAAAAGGCGTCAGCACCTCCGGCAACAGCAACAGCCCCGACGGCCGCGATCACTGGCCCTACTGCTACACCTCCGTCATCGGCGGCGCCGGCATCAAGTCCGGGTACGTCCATGGCCAGTCCGACAACACCGCCTCCAGCCCCGTCTCCGACCCGGTCCATCCCACCGAACTCCTCGCCACCGTCTATCACGCCTTCGGCATCGATCCCGAAACGATCGTGTACAACCACCTCAACCAGCCCCGCGAACTGGTCAAGGCCGCCGCCGTCCCCCGCCTCTTCGCCTGATCGTCATACAAATTTCCGGGGCCCTGGTGTCTATTGGCCGAAGTGCACCCGGAAGGATCCCAGGGCCCCCATTGGGCCGAGCCGCTTTACGACGCCGCGGCCGCCGAACTCATCCTCTATGGCCGCGCCCTCGGCCTCGGCCATGCCGAGTCCGAGGACGTCCTGCACGACACCTTTCGCGCCCTCCTCCGGCTCCCCCATTCCCCCCGTGAACCCAGGTTCTACCTGGTCCGCACCTTCCGGAACCGCGCCCTCAACCATCGCCGCTCCCTCTGGCGCCGCCTCGGTCGCGAACGCGAATCCCTCCGCTGGTTCGACACCCCCGACGCCATCGCCCCCGACGAGGCCGCCGCCCTCGCCGCCCTCGGACGCCTCCCCGCCGAACAGCGCGAGGCGATCGTCCTGAAGATCTGGCACGCCCTCACCTTCGAGGCCATCGGCGACCTCCAGGGTGTATCCCCCAACACCGCCGCCGGACGTTACCGCTATGGACTCCAGAAACTCCGACAAGTCCTCCCAGGTCCCTCCCATGAACCCCGTTGCCCCACTCGAAGCGACCCTGCGTGGATTCCGCCCACGCCCGCCCTCCCCGAGCCTTAAAGCCGCCCTCTTCGCCCCGCCCCGGCGCCCCCATCCCCACCCCCGCCCAATGCCATCCGCCTGGTTCGGATCCTGGCTGGCCCCCCTCACCGCCTCGGCCCTGGTGCTGCTCTCCCTCGCCTCCCCCTGGATCACCCGCGATCCCCTCGCCGAATCCTCGGTCTCCCTGGCCGCCCTCGCCGCCTTCGGAGCCTCCGGCACCGACCCCATCGCCCGCAACGCCCCGCCCGCACCCAGTTTTCGTTCGACAAACGATGGCGGCCTCGCCGCACACTTCGGATCTCTGCTGATTCGGCAGACCAACGTTTTCGCACGCTGATCTATGGCCACACCCAAGTCCGACGCCAAGGCACGCACCCCAGCGCCGGCCTCCAAATCCCGCAAACCCGGAGCCCCCTCCGCCGAACCGCCCCCGCCCGCGGTGCCCGTGCCCCTCTTCCGGCGCTCCGACTGGTTCGCCTTCCTGATCACCACCGCGATCATGCTGGTGGCCTACCTCTGGACCATGGCCCCGGACGTGACCCTCGAGGACAGCGGGGAACTGGCGGTGGCCTCCTACTATGCCGGGGTCCCCCATCCCCCGGGCTATCCCGTCTGGACCCTCTACACCTGGCTGTTCACCGTCCTCATCCCCTTCTCCAACATCGCCTGGCGGGTCACCGTGTCCTCGGCCGTGGCCGCCGCCCTGTCCACCGGGATCATCGCCCTCATGGTGTCCCGCGTCGGCAGTTTCCTCGTCGATTCCATCGACACCCGCCGCCAGATCGAGGCCCGCCTCCACCAGGCGATCACCGTGGTCACCGCCATCGTCAGCGGCCTCCTCATGGGCTTCAACGGCTTCATGTGGAGCCAGGCGGTCATCGTCGAGGTCTATACCCTCAGCGTCCTCTCCCTGGTCCTCACCCTGGTCTTCCTCCTCCACTACGTCTATGCCCCGGCCCAGCGTCGCTACCTCTACTGGGCCGCGTTCATGTTCGGCATCGCCTTCACCAATCACCAGACCCTCATCGTCGCCGCCATGGGCATCGAGGTCCTCATCGCCATGGCCAACCGCAAGCTCGGCCGCGATGCCTTCCTCGCCAACAGCCTCATCTACCTCGCCGGCCTCGGCCTCATGGCCGCCGGAGGCCTCGAAAGCCTCCGCGAAAGCCCCGCCCTCCTCCTCATCTTCAACCTCGTCGGCATCGGCTCCATCCTCGCCTGCGGTTACCTCGCCGTTCAAACCGGCGCCCTCGGCACCGAAATCGTCCCCGCCGCCATCTCCCTTGGCATGTGGGCCCTCGGCGCCGCGTTCTACTTCTACATGCCCCTCGCGGGCATGACCAATCCCCCCCTGAACTGGGGCTACCCGCGCACCTGGGACGGCTTCGTCCATGCCTTCACCCGGGGCCAGTACGAGAAGACCAATCCCTCCCTCGAAGCCGGCCGCCTCTTCGACCAGGTCCTCATGCTCTTCGAGGGCGCCGTCGAGGAGTTCAACCTCGTCTATCTCCTCATCGCCCTCGTCCCCTTCCTCTTCTGGGCCCGCCTCCGCAAGAACGAGAAGGGCTGGATGATCGGCCTCACCGCCATCTACATCTGCCTCGCCTTCCTCCTCCTCTGGCTCCTCAACCCCAACCCCGACCGCACCAGCCGCGGCCTGATCAAGGTCTTCTTCACCGCCTCCCATGTCGTCATCGCCATGGGCGTCGGGTACGGCCTCGCCCTCCTCGCCGCCAGTCTCGCCGTCGAATACCACGCCTCCCGCCGCTGGACCACCCTCGCCTCCGCCGGGGCCGTCGGCATCGCCGTCTTCGTCGGCGCCGCCACCTTCGGCTGGATCGAACTCTTCGCCCCCAATCAGCCCGCCTACTTCTTCGGCATCGGTCCCACCGACTCCTTCGTGGACCGCCTCGCCAGCCTCTTCGCCCTCGGCCTCGCCGTCGCCGCCCTCACCCTCCTGGTCCGCAACCCCCTCCAGGCCCCCCTCCGCCCCCTCCTCGTCCTCTTCGCCCTCCTCCCGGTGAAACCCATGCTGTCCCACTGGGCCGACAACGAGCAGCGCGGTCACCTCTTCGGCTACTGGTTCGGCCACGACATGTTCACCCCGCCCTTCAACGGGCCCGACGGCCAGCCGCTCTTCCCGGAGATGACCCGAAATACCATCCTCTTCGGCGGTACCGACCCCGGCCGGTTCAATCCGACCTACATGATCTTCTGCGAAAGCTTCACCCCCCCCCGCAAGAAGCGCGATCCCGACTTCGACCGCCGCGATGTCTATCTCATCACCCAGAACGCCCTCGCCGACGGCACCTACCTCAGTTACATCCGCGCCCACTACAACAAGAGCGCCCAGGTCCCCCTCGACACCCCCTTCCTCCAGGAAATGCTCCGCAGCCGGCGCGAACGCGAACGGGCCCTCTACACCAACGGCCTCGCCCGTGCCGTCGCCCCCCTCGACCGCCTCCTCTTCCGCTTCGGGGACGCCGTCGAAACCCGCCGCCGCGCCGGCTCCTCCTGGCTCAAGCCGGATCACTTCACCGATGTCCCCCAGCTCGCCGCCCGCCTCCGGGAAGGCCCCGACCGCGACCCCTTCGCCGCCCATCTATCCGGCCTGCTCTCCCAGAAGACCCGCGACCGCCTCGCCTCCGGCGCCTCCGAACGCCGCCTCGCCTCCGCCCTCGCCTCCGATCTCAACCGCCTCATCAAGCATGAGTTCCAGGCCCGGCGCCGCCTCGATCCCGAACTCGATGCCCTCCCTCCCGCCGACCGCCCCGGCCGTCGCCAGGCCTTCGCCTCGCAACCGGATTCCCTCTACCGCGCCGATCTCGTCGCCCAACTGCCCCTCTCCACCGACGTCCGGCGCCTCGTCGCCCAGGACCTCTCCACCGCCGCCCGCATCCGCATGGGCCGCCGCATCCTCGAGGAAGCCTTCCCCGGCCTGATCGCCCCCTCCCTCGGCGGCGTGTATCCCGAACTCGAAATCCACACCCCCACCCCGGAGGAATCCGCCCGCTGCTACAACGACTACATGACCGACGCCTTCCAGCGGAAAAACCTCAACCAGCTCCGCCCCGGCGAGGACGTCCGCGAGGTCAATGGCCGCGTCACCGTCGCCGGCCAGGTCGCCGTCATGTCGATCAACGCCCTCCTCTGCCGCGTCATCTTCGACCAGAACCCCGATCACGATTTCTTCATCGAGGAGAGCTTCCCCCTCGAATGGATGTATCCCCACCTCACCCCTCACGGGATCATCATGAAGATCAACCGCGAACCCCTCGCCCGCCTCGACGAGGATACCCTCCAGCGCGACCACGCCTTCTGGCGCCAGTATTCCGAACGGCTCATCGGTGACTGGATCGACTACGACACCCCCGTCCAGGAGATCTGCGACTTCGTCGAGCGCGTCTATGTCCGCCGCAACTTCACCGGCTTCAAGGGCGACCGGAAGTTCATCCGCGACGACAACGCCCAGAAGGCCTACTCCAAACTCCGCAGCAGCATCGGTGGCGTCTATGCCTGGCGCGTCAACAACGCCAGGTCCCTCGACGAACAGCAGCGCATGATCAAGGAGGCCGACTTCGCCTTCCGCCAGGCCTTCGCGTTCTGCCCCTACAGCCCCGAGGCCGTCTTCCGCTACGCCCAGATCCTTTCCATGGTCGGCCGCATCGACGACGCCCTCCTCATCGCCAACACCGCCCTCCGTCTCGACCCCTTCAGCGCCGCCATTGTCCAGCTCATCAATGACCTCGAACGGATGCAGGGCAGCGCCACCCAGTACGCCCTCGCCCGCCAGCAGTTCCAGCAGCAGGAGGAGATGTTCCGCACCAACCCCGCCAACGTCGCCAACGCCCTCGCCCTCGCCCAGACCTACCTCGACAACCAGCTCGTCAACCAGGCCACCCAGGTCTTCGCCAGCGTCGTCGCCCAGCTCGAACCCGGATGGCGCGACGCCCCCACCAACCCCACCACCGGCTCCTACCTCGCCGCCGCCTACCTCCAGCTCCGCCAGCCCATCCGCGCCAAGATCGTCCTCGACCAGTTGATCGATCTCCCCGGCGTCGATCCCAACACCCTCATCGCCGCCGCCCAGACCTACGCCCAGCTCAACGACGGCGAACGCCTCGAACGGACCCTCGCCAAACTCGTCCAGGCCGCCCCCAACAGCGCCGAAGCCTGGTACGACTACGCCGGCGTCCTCGCCACCCTCCAGAAACCCAACGACGCCCTCCCCGCCCTCGCCAAAGCCCTCGAAATCAGCGACACCCGGCGCCTCACCGATCCCAACGCCAATAACCTTCGCACCGTCGCCTCCGGCGATCCCCGCTTCGCCCCCCTCCGTTCCCTCCCCGAATGGCGCCGGCTCGTACCTTGATTCCTCAGGATGCTCAAGGCGATGGCAGGCCAGCCATACCGCCACCGTGCATCCCGGAATTGTCGGTGAGGAGGCAGCAGATCGGAGGGACGAGCTCCGCGAGTCCTCATCCCAACGCACCCCATCGTTGCGGCCTCGTTGAACCCGGCCCTCCGAGGCGATGCTTCGCGAAGTTCGCGCCTCCACCCACAACTCCGGGATGCACCGATACCGCCAATCCCGGAATGCACCCCTTCAGCGACCCGTCAGCCCCGGCCATTCCGCTTCACAAATTCCACAAACCCCTCCGCCTGCGCCTTCAACCGCGCATTCAAATCCGCACTCTTCAACCGCCCCTCCCCGTCGAGTTCCTCATGGACCCGCGGGATGAACACCCGCTCGGGATAGAGGTACGCATTCCGGTACCCGAAGATCGCCTGCAACTGCTCCACCGGCCGCAACGCCCCCCACAGCCCCGCCGCCACCCCGGTGAAACACACCGGCCTCCGCTCGAAACTCTCCGGGAACTTCAGCATGTCGATGAAGTACTTCAGCACCCCAGGAAAACCCCCGTTGTATTCCGGCGTCACCACGTGCAGCCCGTCCGCCCGCAGCACCGCCTCCCCGAACGGCCCGAACGACGCCGGTTTCTCCGCGTACGCCGTCGGCAGAAACACCTCCAGCGGCAGTCGCGCCAGATCGATCACCTCCAGCGGCACCCCAAGCTCCCGATAATGCCCCTCGAGAATGGCCGCAACCTTCCGCGTGTTGCTCCCGGGACGGTTCGTTCCCACCAGTAACGTCATCATGCGGCCCGCATCATGGGCCCCCGTCCCCGTCAGGCAATCCCGTACCCCGCCTCCCCCGATGCCCCCGGGCACCCCCATCGTCCCCGCACCGCCAAAACCGTTGGGTGTACACGCTTCAGCGTGAGCCTCCCAATCCACCCCGACACCCCATCGCCAGCACACCCATCGTCCCCGCACCGCCAGGACCGTTGGGTGTACACGCTTCAGCGTGAGCCCCCCAAACCACCCCGACACCCCATCGCCCGCGCCCCCATCGTCCCCGCACCGCCAGGACCGTTGGGTGTACACGCTTCAGCGTGAGCCTCCCATTCCACCCGACACCCCATCGCCCGCGCCCCCATCGTCCCCGCACCGCCAAAACCGTTGGGTGTACACGCTTCAGCGTGAGCCTCCCAATCCACCCCCCGCACGACTCGTACTCAGCCCGAAGGGCGGTACTCGTCCTCGTCCTCGATCCCGCAGATGCACCCCTTCGAGGGTCGCCTTGCGGCGGGTGCGATGCGTTCGATCGTGTTCGGACGTCCCATTCCGCATGCGAACTGGGCTGGGCGAGTACGATTACGATTACGATTACGAGTACGAGAGGAACCCGGGCGCATCTCCATGGTGTCGGAGATGCGATCGGTCGAGGGATACGACGAGGGGCCCGTCGCCGTCGGAATCGAACCGGAACGACCTCCGGGGATGCGCGAAGCTTCCTGCCTCCTGTCGATACCGATTCCGATCACGATTTCGATTTCGATGGAACGTGACGGGTGAACAGGGCGCACGGCGCCGCGACGGGCCCTGACACCCCCGCCATCCCTCGCACCAACGCGGCTCCCTCCCTACCCCGTATTGTTCCCCCCTCTGATCGAAGAAACCCGGAGGGTTTCCAGACATTAGCCGGGGGTCGAACCCCGCTCCGCGGGTTCGACCCCCGGAACGATTGCCTCCCCCCGTTCACGACCCCGCGAGGGGTCGCAGAGACCAGTCCGCAGGAGGTTCGGTCAGACACGGCCTCCCAAGCGCTTGGTTGGCGGTCTTCCAATCGGCATCGGCGTCGGGGTCGGTATCGGTATCGGTATCGTCTCCTCCGACTCGATTCCCGCCCGGCACCTCACGAACCGCACTCCCCCGCTGTCCCCCCTTCGTTTGCATGCCCGAGAACCCATATCCTCCCTTTCGATTCCGATTCCGACCCCGACCCCGACTCATGGGCCAACGACTGGGTGAGCAGAAATCCGAGCACGAGAAGCCGCAAAGCCGGGGTGCAATGCGATGTGGACTCGCAAACCTTCCTCCTCCCCGTCCCACCGCCCTACCGGAAACCCGTCCGGGCCGGATTGCCCCGAAACAGCGGCCATGGCGCCCCCGCCAGCCCGCCCTCGATCCGGAAGGCATGGAGCCGGCCATCCCCCGCCCCGACATACAACACCCCGTCGGTCAGCACCGGCGACGAATCGAATTCCCACGCCGCCTTCCCCTGCCACAGCAACTCCCCCCGCGGACTGACCGCGTGCAACCGCGCGTCCCGGGAACCGATGTAGATCGTTCCATCACTCCCCAACGCGGGCGATGACCGCACCTGTCCGTCGGTTCGATACCGCCACAGGAATCCTCCGCCCGCGGCGATCGCGTAGAGATGCCCATCCGTCGAGCCGATGTACACTGTGCCATCCGCGCCGATTGCCGGAGACCCCGCGATCTCCGCCTCCGTCTGGAAAACCCAGTTCGGCGTGCCCGTCGAATCCAGCGCATACACCCGGCCGTCCATGCCCCCGAAAACAATCAAGCCATCCGCGCCCAGTCCGCAGGACCCCGCAATCCCGCTCTCCACCTCAAACTCCCACCGGATCCCTCCCTCCACATCGACGGCAATCAGCCTGCCTTCCGGCCCCCGGGTTCCCACATACAAGACCCCGTTCGCGTCCAGCACAGGCGACGCCACGATCGGCCGGCTTCCGAAATACGCCCACCGGACTTCCCCCGCAGCGGAGACGGCGTGAAAGACACCGTCCTCGGAGCCGAAATACACGTTCCCCAACGTGTCCAGCGTCGGTGAGGAGGCGATCGGCGCACCGGCGTCATATCGCCACAGCCTCTCTCCCGAGTCACTCAACCGGTACAGATACCCGTCGCCCGATCCGACATGGAGGCTCCCGTCCCCTCCCACCGCGGGCGTCGCGGTCACCCGCGAGTCCGTCTCGTGGACCCAATTCAACCGGCCGCCCGGGCTGACGCTGTAAATCCGCCCGTCCTCGGAACCGAAGAGGATGCTCCCTTCCGCACCCAATGCCGGCGAGGACGCAATCCGATCGTTCGTCTTGAATGTCCACAAACGGTCCCCGGGGCCCCGGCCGCATCCACCGACGAGGCCTGCCAGCAGCAGGCCCGTGACGACCAGGCTTCCCCAACCCCGCACGCGCGGCCGATCAGTACCCATTGAGCAGGCTGCCATCCTCCGGGCAGTTCGTGCCGCTGGTCATGAAACTGTCGCGAAGGGCCTTGGCCGTCTGCCGGCGTGTGATCCACCGGGCGTGCCCATCCGCGAATCCCCAGTTCCACCCCTTCCGATCGTGGTTGTCCGTCCGGTCCGGACAATTGTTCGCCCCGCTGTCGTCGCCATCCAGCACCAGCACGATGCTCGAAACCCAGGGTGCCACCGTCTGCGGGGTCTTGCGGACGTTGTGTCCCGCCGGGGCCGGACCGGTCTCGTAAAACCCGAAGTACTCGTAGCTGTGACCGCCCCGGTCATCGAGGCGCCCCACCGCATTGACATCCAGATCGCGGATGCGTCCCAGCCGGTCTCGAAGCTCCGTCCGGATCACATTCCGGGTCGCCGGGCAGAGGAAGGATCCCACGTTCGACACGTACCGCGGGTAAAGCGACTGCGGCGCCCCGTCGTCGCCGATATCCCGCGTGTAATAATACCAGGTCGGAAAATCCTCCTCGTAGAGGAACATCCCGACCAGTTGCTGCTTCAGGTTGTTGAGGCAGCCCGTGCGGCGTGCCCGCTCCTTGCCGCTGGCCAGCGCCGGCAGCAGCATCGAGGCCAGGATCGCGATGATGGCGATCACCACCAGAAGCTCGATGAGCGTGAACCCCGGCCCTCTCCCCCGTTCGCGTGAGGCAGTCATCCCGGTAGCCGGTTAGGGTACCTGAACCAGTCGCCAGTAACCGGCCGATCCGGCGGGCAGCGGCCCCGTCCAGACCGCCCCGGTCTGGCCTTCCGCCACCAGGACCCAGTTCGGCGACGACAGACTCTCCGTCATCTGAACCGAGTAGGGCGTGCCGCTGGCGTTTTCGATGGTCAGCGCAATGCCGGCCTCCGTCAGCGCCACCCCGGCAATGCGCAACCCGCCCGGCCCCCCCGCCGGCTCCAGACCGTACACCGTCATCCGGGAGTAGTGCGCGTGGTTCGATCCCCAGCTCGCCAGCCCGAATCGGCCGCCCTCCCGCGCCGCACTGTCCGTCCACCGCCAGGTCACGGTCTCGTCCGGACGATCCACCGGGCGCACCACCAGGTGATAGGTGCCCCCCACCGAAGCGAACCACACCTCAAACGGCTCGCCCGGCACATACACGAACGAATCGTCGCCCACCACGACATCCCGCCACTGCCCGCTCTCGCGTCGCGTGACGTTCAGCCCCTGCGGCACCCGCCCCGCCGCCGTCGCCTCGCTGACAAACAACACCCGCGCATAGTTCTCCGGGTCCACCAGGTCATACACAAACCCGATCCCGTCGTCATCGAACGGATGAAGGCTCATCTCGATCAGGTAATTCCCCGTCCCGGGAGCGGGCCCCGCCAGAACCGGACCCGCGCCATCCCCACGCAGTGTGTCAACGCCGCCGCTGGTGCTCCCGAAGGCGCTCGACCGCTCGACGATCGAACCGTGCGCCGACATCTCCCAGTTCCCCGCCACCCCGTCCGTGACCACCGGTTCCCAACCCGTCGGCAGTTCGCCCGGCAGCGCCGCCTCGTTCCAGTCCTCGCTCAGCACCGTCTCGCCGCCGACCCGCACGGCGAAGGATTCGATCAAGGCACCGTTCGCCACGGGATTGAGATCCGTCGGACTCGATCCTCCCTGCTGCCCCCACACCCCCACCCCGGCACGCCCCGACGTCAACTCGGCGTCGCTGAACGCAAACACCCAGTCCTCGGTCCATTCGGGCGGATCCAGCAGCGTGTCCCAACCGCTGGCCCGCACCTCGAAGTCCGGACCGCTCGCCGTGATGCCGATCCGGACCCGCTTGTAATACGACACATCGAACGGATCCGTCGCGAAGCTCTCGTCCCGCAGCAATTCCGTGAAGGTGTCCCCGGACCGCTTCTGCACGCTCAGACCGAAGGGCGCCCGCCACGCCGCGTTGTTGGCCTCGGCGCTCACCGTGACCCGGTAGTAGTGCCGATGATCGCCGTACCGGATGAACACGGTGTTGCCATCGTTGTCCCCAACGCTGAACACCGCCTCGACCGTGTAGTCCCTCCAGTCCGGATTCCACAGCTCCTCCCGCACCACCATGGTCGGCCCGTCAAACGACGCGTTCGGCACCAGGTTGTCCGCCCCCCACCACGCCGCATCGTCAGCCCCGCGGAACTGGTTCGAGTTCTCCCAAGCCCCCCGGAATCCCATCCCGAAATCGGCAACCACCCACACCCCGGGCAACGACGGATCCCGCTGCGCATTCATCAACGGCGTCGGACGGATCGGGCTGTCCGCCAGCCGCGGTTCCGCCACCAGCGGATTCGTCCCCAGCCAGTACTCCTCCCGGTTCGTCCGCCCGTCCCCATCCGGATCGCCGTCCGGATCCACGTCGAGGCTGCCGAAGTGACTCAGCTTCCACGCATCCGGCAGTCCGTCCCCGGCCGTGTCCACCTCGAATCGCGCCGTCAATGCCAGCGGACGGCGGCCGGTGATCGTCAGGTTCGCGTTGCGCGATGCCACATCCCCGCTCCAGCCCGTGAAGACAAATCCCGGACCCGCTTCCGCCTGGATCGAGTTCGTCCGCGCCCCGACCAGCCACGCTTCGCCACCCGTCACTTCCACACCGTTCACCACCACCCGGCCCGTGCCTTCCTGCGCAATCGCAGCCCGGTACTCGGTCTGCCACAACCACTCCAGCCGCGAAAACCGGTCCATCGTGAACGTCACCGTCCCGCCCGTCCCCGACGCCGGCACCGAACCCAGTCCGCGCCACCCCGCTGGAGTTCGCCGCACGCCAGGCTGCGCCTCCGTCGGACTCGTCACCGAGGCGGTCACCTCCGTCCCGATCGCGTAGGCGTGCAATCCTGGCGCCGGCGTCGCCGTCCCAACGGCGGACTCCACCATCAACGCCTCCCCGCTCACTTCATGAACCCGAACCCGATCCACCTCCGTGCCCGCCATCCTCGCCCCGCCGCCCACGAAGTTCTGCGCCCAGCTCAGAATCCCAATCCGCCCCGAATCGACCGTCCCTCCGTCGATCGAGTACGGCCCGAACAAATGCGCCCGGGCCTGATGGCCGTCCGGATCCTCGATCAACAACACCTGCAGCCGGTTCCCGGAAATCGAGATGTGCAGATCCAGCGGAACGCTGATCGGAGGAATGAACGCCGTCTCCTCCGCAATCTCCGTGAACTCGCCGTTCACCGCCTTCTGAATCGAGAGACCCGTCTTCACCCCGATCGTCGAGGCCTGCCGCCGCATCGCCAGCCGGTAGAAGTTCCGCTCGTCCTGAAACCGGAACACCGCCCCGAACCCGTCGTCGTCGTGCGACTGCACCCGCATGCTGTACACGTAGTCCGTCCACGTCGGCTCGCCGCCGACCAGCACGATGCCCGGGAAATCCACCCGGTTGAAATCCGTGTTGCCCGCAAAGGCGTCGCTGTTCTCGATCAATCCGGTCGGCCCTCCCGCATGCACCCCGAGTCCCCACAGCGGGACCCCGCCGTTGCCCGAGCCCAGCACATCGTTCCCATCCTCCGACGGCGTGATCAGGGGCGTCCATCCCTCCAGCCGGTCCGGCCCTCCCGCCAGCGCCGTCGGGGAAAGCTCCGGATCGCGGATCCGAAACCCGGTGGGAACCCCGCCCCGCTGCCCCCAACTGAACAATCCCACGCGCCCCCCCACCGGCGTCGGCAGTTCCCCCGCGTCCACCAGCGGATACTCCGCCGCAAACCCCTCCGGATCCTCGACCACCGTCAGCGTCAACCGCTGGTTCGCCACGGCAATCACCACATCAAACGGAATCCCCGCCGTGTTGACGAATGTCGGCACATGGTCCGGCATCCCACCCCCGAACAGGTCCGTGATCGCCCCGCCCTCCATCCGATCCACGCTCCACCCCGTGAACGGCCATCCCGTCCGGTTCTGGCGGGCAAAGGTCACACGATAAAACGTGGTCTCCCCCTGATACCCGAAGATCAGCCCGAACCCGTCGTCATCCCCCGCGATCAGCCTCGCCCGGTACGTGAATGCCTCCGGCGCCACCGTGTCGTTGATCAGCATCACCGCCGTCCGTGTCGTCGAGGCCGTCGCCGAATCCGTGTAGATATTGCTCTGCTCCACAAACCCCCCGTCCACGATGTCGTACTGCCACAGTCCCGGACCATCGATGTAGTTCCCGGGCGGCTGCACATAGGTCCATCCCGGAATGCCCCGGCGAAAGTCCTCCTCGAACAGCAGGGTCGCCGGTGCCGCCTGCCCCTGAGCCACCGACAGCAGGGCGAGAACGACGATCCGGGACCACAGATGAAGTTGGGTTGTGGGCTGCGCCTTCATGAACGGGATCGGTTCTACCGGCCCTTCCCGGTTCGCGGCAAAGCCAATCGACGGATGATTGACCGGAGGGCGCTGATGTTGCCTTGCCGTGACATCCCCGCCACCGGGAGCGACCCGACGGCTCAGCTCCCCTCCACCGGCGGATGCACCCGCGAACCGCCCCCGGTGATCGGAACCGCCAGCGCCTGACCCGCCACCGACCGGATGTGGAGGTCGCGCTGCGGGAAGGCGATCTCAATGCCCGCCTCCCGAAACGCCAGGTCGATCTTCGTGTGCAGCTCGTGACGCGCCCGCGTCAGCTCGCTGATGTGCGGCAGGAACACCCGCAGGATGAGGTTCAACGCGCTGTCCCCGAATTCGTTGAACACCACCGAGGGCGCCGGATCCTGCATCACCGCCGGATCCTCCCGCGCCACCCGCAGCAGGATCGCCTCGGCCTTCCTCGTGTCCGAGCCGTACGCAATCCCCACCGGAATCACCAGCCGCAGCACCGGATCCGAAAGCGTCCAGTTCACCACTTCCCCGGTGATGAACGCCTTGTTCGGGATGATCAGTTCCTTGCGGTCCCAATCCACGATCGTCGTCGCCCGCATCCGGATCTTCGCCACCTGCCCGCTGGTCTTGCCCACCGTCACCGTGTCCCCCACCCGGATGGGTTGTTCGAACAGGATGATGATGCCGGAGATGAAGTTGGCGACGATCTCCTGCAGACCGAACCCGATACCCAGCGTGATGGCCGCCACCAGCCACTGAACCTGCGACCACCCGATGCCGATCGCCCCGAAGGTGAGTATCGTCCCGATCACCAGAATCCCGTACCGGGTCAGGGTCACGATCGCGTACCGCCCGCTCGGCTCGAGCGGCAGCTTCTGCAGCACCATGATTTCCAGCAGACCCGGGATGTTCCGGCTCACCACCCCGATCAGCATCGCGATGATCAGGCACAGGATCAGGTTCTTGACCGTGATCACCCCCGCCTCCGCCGTCGGATCCGGTCCCGCCAGTTGCGAGATGTCCGACTGATCGAAGGGCCGCGCCGGCTCCTGGAACGGCGGCGGAATCCGGCTCGCCCAGTCCTTGCCAATGATCGCCTCGATGGGCTGCGTGGTCACCACGCTCTCCCGCACCTCGAACTTCGGCCACACCACCAGCCGGTCCAGCATCCCCAGCGCCGGCAGCATCTGCGACCAGACAATCCAGATCCCCAGAATGAAGCCGAAGATGATCAGTGTCCGGACCACCTTGCGCGTCTGCACATTGATCGCGCCGAGATCCACCTTCACGTCCTCCACCGCGATCGTCCCCGCCTCGCCGGGAGTCCCCGGCATCGCATCCCGGGCTTCCTCCTTCGCCGCCTCGCGCCGCTTCCGGGCCTCCTCGATGGCCAGCTTGCGCTTGGCGATGAACAGCCACCGCAGCGCCATCTCGTTGACCACCACCAGGCTGATCGCCATCCCCACCGTCAGCAGAAACCGCCCCTCCAACTGCCGCGCCGTATAGAAGAATCCCAGCCCCGCCAGAATCGCCAGGGTCAGCGGGACCGCCACCGCCATCGGGTACCAGACGTACTGCAACCGCTCCAGCCAGCGCCCGCGGCTGTCGGCCACCATCTGCCGCAGGATCCCCTCCTCCGGCCGCAGCACCCGCGCCACGAACACCGCCACCACCAGCATCCCCGCCATGAACGCGCCCCGCGCCAGCACACTCTCCCCGGTTCGCACACTCAACCCGTCCGAGGCCGCCACCACAAAGGTCAGCGGCACCAGCAACGGCTGAATCCACAACAGGTTCCTCCGGAGAATCGTCCGCGTGTCCTCCCGCCACCGAAAATGGCTCCGGGCCAGTCCGCTCTGCCGGATCACCTGAAACACCATCCCGAACAACAGCAGCACCGCCCCCGCATGCAGCAACCCCGAGGCCACATGCTGCGCAAAACTCCCCGCCTCGATCGCGTTCGCCGCCCTCCACGCCAGCCACCACAACACCGCCGGCCAGAACAACGCGTTCAACAGCGAATACCCCGCCACCTCGACCGTGTAACCGTACCGGTCCGTGGTCCATTTCGAGACCCGCTCCGCCAGCAGCGTCATCCGGTCCCGGATCCGCCGCCGCCGAGTCATCCACACCACCAGCACAATCAGCGTCACAATCCCCGGCAACGGATCCTCCCGCAGATTGTGCCACACCACCCCCAGCAGCGTCCGCCACTCGCCCGGATCCAGCAGGTCCCACAGGAGATCCAGCCCCCGCCCGATGTCCCGCAAATGCACCGGATCCATGCTGCGCACCCACAGCACCCGCTCGTCGATCACCCGCCGGTACTCCCGGTTCAACGCCAGCAGCGGATCCAGCGCCGAGGCCACCCGGATCAACTCCCGCTCCGCTTCCTCGAACGTTCCAATCAACTCCCCGTACAGACTCCGCTGCTCCGTCAACCGCGCCTCCAGCTCCACCCTCAACTCCCCACGCAGACTGTCCTCCGTGTCCGCGGGCAGCTTCGCCAGCCGCGCGTCCCGCCCCGCCTCCACCGGCGGCAGCCGTCGCATCTCATACTCCCGATTGAAGCGCTCCCGCTGCAGCCGGCTGATCTCCCGCCGGATCGGTCGTTCCCCCCCGGTCAGCACCCCGACCTCCGGCAACTCGTCCCGCCGCGCCCGCAACCTCAAATCCGCCAGTCCCGCCTCCGTCGCCAATCCCAGACGACGCCGGTCCTCCTCGTAAAGCGGCGCCAGCTCCAGCAACCCCGCCTCCACCTTCCGTCCCCATTCCTCGTACTGCTGGATCTTGGCCAGCAGCTCCCGACGCCGCTCCGCCAGTTCCACGTTCGATTCCGCGATCTCCCTCAGAAGCGGGTGCGCCAGGGCCGCCGCCCGCCGCGCCTCGAACGCCTGCCGCTCCGCCTCCTGCGTCAAACGCCGGTCCACCTCCACCCGCCACCCCCGCAGCGCCGCCTCCCGCACCGCAATCCGCCGGCTGGCACGCTCCAGCCGCAACGGCATCAGGTCCGCCCGCGCATCGTAGTTCGCCAGCTCCCGCCGCAACGCCTCAACCTGCCGCTCCAGCTCCCATTGCTTCGAACGCCGCTCCACCGCCTGCGCCCGCGTCAATTCCACCGCCTGCCCCGACGGCGGCGTCGCCGCCAACGCCTGCCTCAAATCCTCCAACCCCGTGCCCGCCGCCGCCAGTTGCACCGGAACCTCCGCCCGCCGCCGCGCCCGCTGATCCCGTTCCGTCTCCACCGCCGCCAGCCGCTCCCGCGCCGCCACCAGGTGCGCCTCCGCCTCGTCCCGCCGCTGCCGCAACCCGTCCAGCGTCGCCCCCGCCGGCACCTCGATCGTCTCCTCCGCCATCTGCGCCAGATCCTGCCGCACCGCCTCCCGCTCCCCGTCCGCCGCCAGTCGCAACTGCTCGAACCGCTGCCCCTCCTCCTCCCACTTCTGACCCGCCGCCAGCCAGCTCAGCGCATTCGTGTAATACCCCAGCACCTGCTGCTGAATCCCCGCCTCCAGATCCGTCCGCAACCGGATCGCCTCCTTCTCCGCCCGCACCCCGTCCACCGTCGGCGGCGGCACATTCGTCCCGGCCACCCCCCCACCCGTCGGCCCCGGCGCCCCGCCCGAGCCCCCCCCGACCTGCGCCGACACCCCCCCACCCAGCAGCGCGCATAGCCCGCCCAGCGCCAGCCATCGAACCCCCCGCACCACCCTGCTCATCCGCATAGCCTCGTCCTCATTGCCCCGCCAGATTGACCGCATCCGCCCCTCCGTGGCAACCGACGCCGCTTCATCTCGAACTCGAAATCGCTCTTGGCATCGCCCCGGCCGCCCATCCCCCATTCGGGGTATCCCGCCAATAAAGGATGGCCTGCGCACGCCCCCACCCGCAGAGAATACGGGCTCCACCGTGTCCCCAACCCGTCCCCCATTGGCCCGCACCCAGGTGCCCGGCGGATCCCAACCCATCCGCCCACACCCTGCCTCCCGCCTCCGCGACGTCGCCGGACGTTCCATCCGTGGCTCCCACCCCGGCACCCCCGCCATGCTGATCCCGTCAACGACTCGAACTCCATGACACCTCCCGACGCCACCCACTCCGCCGACTCCCCGACCGCCACCGCCACCGGAACCGCCCCCTCCGCCCCGGGCACCTCCATCATCGCCCCCGACACCGTCCTCCTGGCGGTCACCGGCATGTCCCCCGCCGTCCTCACCGAAACCGTCTGGGCCCTCGCCCACCAACCCGAACCCGTGATTCCCGCCCGGATCGTCGTGGTCACCACCGCCCTCGGCCGCACCCGCATCGAACGCGACCTCTTCGGGCCCTCCCCCCGCTTCAAGGGCCAGACCCCCTGGCTGACCCTGCGAGACGCCCTCGCCGACGCCGGCCATCCCGTCGAAGGCCGCCTCCGCTTCGGCACCACCTCCGACGACATCCGCGTCATCACCGCCGTCGATCCCGCCACCGGTTGCTCCCGCGAACTCGCCGACATCCGCACCCCCTCCGACAACGAAGCCGCCGCCGACTTCCTCCTCGGACAGGTCCGCCAGTTCGTCGAAAACGCCGACATCCATCTCATCGCCTCCGTCGCCGGCGGACGCAAAACCATGGGCGCCCTCCTCTACGCCTGCCTCACCCTTGCCGGACGCGAAACCGACCGCCTCACCCACGTCCTCGTCAACGAACCCTTCGAAACCACCCCCGACTTCTTCTTCCCCGCCCAACCCGGCGGCCCCCTCTCATCGCGCGACAACCGGCCCCTCGACCCCGCCACCGCCGTCATCGAACTCGCCGACGTCCCCTTCGTCCCCCTCCGCAACCTCTTCACCCGCGAACTCGGCCGCAACGCCGGCACCTTCTCCCGCCTCATCGACAACTGCCGGGAGGAGGTCAGAAAGGCCGCCGGACAGAATGTTGGCCTTACCATCTACCGTGAACGCCGCCTCATAGACATTCAGGGCACGCGCGTGGAACTCGCCCCCCAGGAGCATCTGCTCCTCTTGTGTCTGGCCACCCGCCGCAATCAGGGCGAACCCACCCTGGACTCCTTCGCGGATGCCGTCCGGGCGGTGGACGATTTCCGTCGCGACCTCGCCCAAACCGCACCCTTGAACGACTTCTCCGACTGGCGCCATAGCACCGCTGTCAACGAGGCTTTCGACACCGATCAGAAGATCCGTCGAGCGGTCTCCTCCATACGCCGGAAGCTCCAATCGGCCGGTGGAAACGCCTATCTCCTTGCCCCCGCCCTTCCCCAAAAGGGACGCTTTTCCCTGGAAATCGAACCCGCCCTCATCTGCATCCTCTGACATCCCCACCCATGAACTACTGGCAAGAGAAGCTCGCCGCCTACCTCCACGATCCACCCAGCAAGTGCCTGGACATCGCCACGCACCGGGAACGGTCCAAGGCCGCCTTCAGGCAGGCCGGGTTCACCGACACAGAGATTGGGGAATACCTCGCCCATGCCGATCACACCGCTGCCGCGGCCGATCGCTTTCCGTTCCCCAAGTCCCAGGCAGCCGGCCTTCAGTGCGCCTTCGATGGCATCCGAAATACGTTCCTGCATCCGCTGTCCGGCGCGAGACTTCCCTTCCATGCCGAGTTCAAGGCCGTCGAGGAGGCGCTGGACGGCGAGAACAGTGTCCAACCAGTGCTCACAGCCGAGTCGCTCTCCTCATTGAAAGACGACGATGAACGATGGCGTGCCCGCTTCTTTGCCCACTGGCGTCTCTGGCCCCAGCGCGCCATGGAACACGACTACAGACTCGGGTTTCTTCCGGCGGATACCCGCATCCCCGACCACACCATCTGGACCCACATGCAGGTGGTGTCGGCTCTCTCCGGCTGCATTGGCGCTGATAAGCGCTGGCAACCCGCCTTCCTCAAGTTCCAACTCGGCCCCGTTCAAGAGTTCATCGCCGCCGCCCGCAGTACCCGCGATCTCTGGAGCGGCAGTTACCTCCTCTCATGGCTCATGGCCGCCGGATTGAAGGCCCTCTCAGCCGAAGTCGGGCCGGATGCGGTGGTTTTTCCGAACCTCAGGAATCAGCCGCTCTTCGACCTTCATTGGCGAGGCGACCTGTGGAGCAAGGTCCACATCGGGAGTGCCTCTGTATGGGAGTCCCTGCGTTGTGACGCCTCCGAGCGCGCCAAGCGCTCCAAACAAGGCTCCCACATCGACAATCCGGACCTCGACCTCCTCACCCCCAATCTTCCCAATGTCTTCCTCGCTGTCGTTCCGGCCGACCGCGCCAACGAGCTGGGCCATCTCGTGGACCGCACCATCCGGGACGAATGGCATGCCATCTGCCAGTCCGTATGGAGCAAGGTCGAGCCGTCAGCCCTCCTGAACTTCCTTCCCCCGGGTCTGGCCCGCATCGACGCCAGGAAAAGGTTCGATGACCATACCCAGCGCTTCCTGAGCATCGCCTGGCAAGCCCTTCCCTGGCCCGAGTCGCTGTCCGGCGCCCGCGCCCTCGCGGCACAGCTTCCCGCGGCAACGCACGCGAACGGGGAGAAGACCCTCCTCGAACGCTTCGATGCCGTGGTCAGCGCGGCCAGGCAAGACATGCCCATGGACCACCGCGACGGTCGCTTCTACATCGGTGGCGACGCCGGCCCGAAGGATGAACTCGCCAATACCGGCCTCGCCTGGGCCCTCCTCACGGCCGTCAACGGCTGGTGCCTCGATGCCGTCCGCCAAACCCGGGATTTCACCGCCTGGAAATCCGGGGGATGGAACGAATCCGGCGTCGCCCAAACCAAGGATGGCCTGACCGGGAAGGAGGAAATGCTGTTCGGAGGCACAGGGTTTTCCAAAAGTGTAGAGGAACTGCCAGGAGACTGGCCCAATCTCTTCAAGCACGACGATCCCGTCGGCGCCATCACGTTGGTCAAGCGCGTCTGGCACACGTCATGGCTCGCGGACAAGTGGAAACTGCAGACAAGGCGCGACCGGTTCCCCATGCCCGACACGCGCATGCTGGCGGACCATGAGTCGTTCACCGACGCAGCCGAAGACCAAGGTGAATCCGACTCGAACAAGGAAGGCTCCGGCAGGTACTTCGCCGTGCTCGCACTCGACGGCGACCAGATTGGCAAGTGGGTTTCGGGCGAGAAGACACCCGCTTATCGATCTGTCTTAGCCACCTACGGCGATCAAGACACCGCAGCCATCGAGTACTTCACTCGCAACAGCAACCCCGACGGCCAGGGCATGCTCCAGGATCGCTTCGCCAGACTGCTAGACACCCGCCGCCTGGTTTCCCCCAGTTATCATCTCCAATTCAGCGAATGCCTCAGCAATTTCGCCCTGTACTGCGCCCGCCCAATTGTGGAGGCCTTCGACGGGCGCCTCATCTACGCCGGAGGCGACGACGTGGTGGCCATGTTGCCCGCCGACACCGCCCTGCCGTGTGCCCAAGCCCTGCGGATGGCCTTTCAGGGAAACCAAGTCCTGGATGCGGACGGGAGACCGCTGTTCTCCAGCCCAGTCCCGGGCTTCCTGACCTCGATGACCCTTCACGATGGGCGCACTCACCCGATTCCCTTCCTCGTCCCCGGTCCAGAAGCCGACTGCTCGGTCGGTGTCGCCATCGCCCACTTCAAATCCCCCCTCCAGGACGTCGTGCGCGAGGCCCAACGCGCCGAGAAGCGTGCAAAAGAAAAGCGGGAACTCGACCGCAGTGCCGTTGCGGTCACGCTCATGAAACGTTCCGGCGAGACGATCCAATGGGGCTGCAAGTGGGAGAGCACAGGGCTCGACGCACTGGCCGCGGTCATCAACGGAATGAATGACGAAGTAGTCAGCGCGAAGTTCCCCCATCGTATCGTCGCCCTGGTCGAGGGCTATCGGACTGACCGCAATAAGTCGCTGGGTCGCACGCGGCCGACGGACAGCTTCGAACCTCTCGTCGGCCAGATCCTTCGACACGACATCGACACCGCCATCGATCGCCAGCGCGGAACGAAGTATTCTCCAGAAGAAGCCGAGGAGATCCGGAACAGGATCCTCGGCTATCTCAATTCGCCCTTGCTGCCCGACGCAGCCGCCAGGATCGATGCCCTCATCGGTCTCTGCCAGACGGCCGCCTTCGCTCACCGAACCTCCCAGGACTGATCCCCCAAGGACTTCTCTCCCCATGAACAACCTCCACCAGATCCTCCTGCAGCCCACGGACGTCCTGTTCTTCCGCGACGGACGCCCCATGTCAGGCTCCCTCGCCGGCCATTCCGCCGCCTGGCCGCTCCCCGACATCCCCAACCATGCCCTCCACGCCGCACTGCACCGCGCGGAACTCGTAGGAACGCATCGCCATCGCCAGGGGCGCTCCGGTGAGTACCTGGACCAGCGTGACCGCCAGTTCGGCTCCCTCCTTACAGCCGGCCCCTTTCCCGTGAGAATCGCCGAACCGGCCGCAGCCTCCAAACCTCCCCGCAACGCCATCCATACCTGGTACTTTCCCCGTCCGAAGGACTCTCAACTCGCCAACAGCGTCGCCGTCACCCACCTCCCGGTGTCCTCCCTCCCGGGAATGGATCGCGACGCAGCCTGGCAAAGCTCCAGTCTCCCCCGGCCCCTGCGGTACGGCGTGGCCAATACTCAACCGCCAACCAAGAGCACCGGAGCCGAAGCGTGGATCTCCACAGCCGCCTTCGAGGCCTACCTCCGCGAACAGTCCGGCCCGGAACCGCATTTCTTCCTCCGTGACACCGACCTCGCCGATACCGAGCACCGCATCGGCATCGGGATCGATCCCGCTTCCGGCACCACCGGCCGGGGTGCTGCCGAAGGTCAGATCTACTCCGCTCACTATCTCCGTCTCCGCGAAGAGTGCCGCATGGGCCTCTTCGCCCAGGCCATCGACAAGTCCAACGGCTCCCAGGACCAGCCCCGCGACCTCATCCAGGAACTGCTCAACGGATCCCCTCGCCAGATCGTCGTGGGTGGTCAGCAGCGCATCTGCACGGCGTCCCGCACCGATGTGACCGACCCGCTCCCATTGCCGAAGGGCATGCGGTCCGAATTCAACACGGCGCATTCGGCGGACTCGAAGTGCTGGCTCGTGAAATGGATCCTGCTCACGCCCGCCATCTGGCCCGAGATTGTCGGCGCCACCTCCAGGAGCGGCGAAACCATCCATCCCCATCCCGGCGGCTGGTTGCCCAACTGGATATTCGTCGATTGGGACACCGAAGCCCGCCAATCGCGCCCGAACGAGCGCAACGGCCAGGTCCTCCTCAAGCTCCGCTCCGGTCGCCGCCATCGCGACTACACCGGAACCAGAATCCGACGCGTCGCCGAGAGGGAGGCGCCTCTTTCCGCCCGCCTGGTCGCCGCCATCGTGCCCAAACCGCTTCCGGTCACGGGCTGGGCCCTTCCCAATGCGGCCAATTGCTTCGAAGGCGGCGCCAAATCCACCCACCTCGCCGTTCCCGCCGGTGCCGTGTTCTACTTCGAGGCCGACACCGAAGCCGACGCCGACAACCTCGCCGCCGCACTCAACTGGCACGGATCCGACACCTCCTTCACCACCCTGTGCAACCGCCGCAGCACGCTGATGGGTGAAAAGGGCTTCGGCCTCGGCGTCTGCGGCACCTGGAAGTTCCTCGGGACGTAACCGGACGTCCAAATTCACACCATTTCCCCAACCACCCATTACAAACTCACCATGACCGACAAACGCATCCTCTACATCTTCACCCGAACCCCGCTCCACGTCGGCGCCGGCGCCAGCGTCGGCGCCATCGACCAACCCATCATCCGCGAACGGCATACGGGGTTTCCCGTCATCCCAGGCACCAGCATCAAGGGTGTCCTTCGTGATGTATGCAGGCAGGACCCCAGGTTCGCAGATAGGGAAAAAGCCATCTTTGGTGAACAGGACGAAGCCGGGCGCATCACCTTCGGTGAGGCCAAGATCATCGCCTTCCCGGTACGTTCCGCAAAGGGCTCCTTCGCGTTCATTACCTGTCCATTGGCCCTCGAACGCCTTCGTCGCGAATTATCACACGTCCCGACTCAAGAACCAGACAAGCGGCCTGTGGTGCCCACACTCCCTCCCATCGAACCTGCCGAAATGCAGTGCCTCGCGGGAGATTCCGTGACCATCAAGCGGGACTCCAGGACAGGTGTCATTCTCGAGGAATACCGCTTCAATCGACCCCCGGACCCGTCTGGCAAATTCCCAAACGAATGGCAGGATCTGCTCCTGTCCCTGATGGATGATCCCGTCTGGGCCCTGGCCAAGGGACGCCTCGTTCTCCTGAATGAGGGGGACTTCGCCCACTTCGTTCGGAATGCCTGCGAAGTCAGCCAGCACGTCAAGATTGATCCTAGGACCGGCACCGCCCAGGGCGGTTTTCTATTCAATAACGAAGCCGTCCCGGCAGAAACACTCTTCTTTCTCCCAATCACACCCCTTGCTCGCGCCAAAGGCGAAATGTCTGATCTGACCCGGCTTCTCGAATCCAAGCCGGTCCTTCAGTTCGGAGGCGATGGCACAACGGGTCTTGGCTTCTGCTCCGTAAGGCTCGCTTGATAAGGTCCTGCTTTATGAAGAATCTCGAACAGGTTCGGGCGACCAACGCCCTCATCTATGCCAACGCCGCCCAGAAAACACGCGGCACCAACGGCGGGGAGGTTGTCAAGAAGCTCCCGGCACTTGTCATGTCCAATGGGCTTCTTGCCGCTGGAGCCTTCGCCTACTCCAAAGGTGAGGGCGAGGGTTGGTATGTCTGCTTCGACCACATTGCCATCCATTTATCCCATGCGGACATTGCTGTCCTGCCGTCCGATAAGAAAACGCTGGAGCACCTGCTTGAATACCTCTCCAGGGAGGGCGACAGCTTGAAACTCAAGGATGCCACGTCCGAGGCCCTTGCCTGGCTATGCTACGCCCGGCGCTTCGTGAAGAAACCCGCCAACGAGGAGATTCACCATGATTCCAATGAGTCCTGATGTCGCTGAACTGGTCGGCGATTGGGCGGATCAGGTCGACAACCGCTCCCTGCTCTACGAGAAGTTCGCCCTGCCCAAGAAATGGGTTGGCAAGCCGGATGAGAAGCTGAATGAAGCCGGCCGCTGGAGCCTCCTGCGTATCGTCAGGCGTGGGGGTGATCTGTTGCAGAAGGACGCCTCCCGCCTCGACCGTGAGTCACGGGGGGAATCCGTCACGCCTTCTGTCCGTGACCGTAAGCAGCGGGATGCTGATGTCGCTTCGAATATGGGCAGGATCGCCAGGGCTGACTCCGAGCTCATTCGCGCCGTCAATCAGAATGCCGCTCGCTTCCTTGCAGACCTCCGCACAACATACGGTGACAACGTCATTACGTTCGAGGCCACCCTCGCTTCCCGACTCATATTGAATCTGGCCGGGGGTGTGGTTGAAAACGCCGGCATCTCCCTCGACCGTTGCTTCGGCCTTCCGCTTATTCCAGGGTCCGCTGTGAAGGGGATCACCCGCTCTCAGGCTCTTTGGGAGATACGAAACGCGAATCCGGAGGACCGAACCCGCTTGCTGAAGGTTGCGTTGCTGCTGTTCGGCTTCTCCGCCAATGACATCAAACCCAAGGGCGACTTCGCTTGGGCGGGCGGCCCCGGAGATGCTGCCGCGGTCGCCATGGAGTTCGGGAACGGCGACTTGAAGGGCTGCGCCTCCTTCCTTCCAGCCTATCCCACCAATTGTCCGGAAATCGTCCTTGATATGGTCAATCCGCACTATCCGGAGTATTACGGAGGCAGGCGCTCCAGGGCTGATGACAACGAGTCTCCAGTCCCAAACTACTTCCCCGCGGTCAAGGAAGGTGGAACCTTTGGCTTCGCCGTGCTGATCAATCGATCCGTCCCGGCCGGCATCGGACTCAACACGGGCGACATTCTCGACCAGGCCAGAAGGTGGATCGACTCCGCCCTGTCTCAGAAGGGCCTGGGAGCAAAAACCGCCGCCGGCTATGGCTGGTTCGAACCGTGCGCCAGACAGACCAAGGCCCTTGTGTCCGCTCCGCCGACCTCGACCAAGTCGGACCTGTCTCCAGCGGATGCCTTCATCCTGAAGTGGCGTTCCAGGTTGAACACCAAGGACAACTTCCCGGTTGCGTTGCCCGAATTGGCTGCGATTTCCGACGATGCCGAGTTGAGACGTGCCTTTGAAGCCGTGGTTCCCGAGAACGAGCGGCGCAGGAATCGCAGGAATCATCCCTACTGGCAGGCTTTCACCAGCGGCAAATTTGGCGACGCCGGCAGGAATATCCTGGCACGGCTTGGCTTTACACTGACCTGAAGCATGAACTGGCATCGCCGAATCGAGGTTCTAACCCCGCTGTTCAATCGCGGCGCGTACCAGGACTCACCTGAGATCCGCGTTCCGTCCGTCCGGGGCATGGTTCGTTGGTGGTTCCGCTGGTTGGGCGGCAAACCGCACGAGGAGAAGCAACTCTTTGGCGGAATGAAGGGATTCGGAGGACCTGCTTGCCCCGACGTAATGGCCTCCCGACTGGTCTTTCGGATTCGCAGTGATCAGTTGGCTTATCCCTCAGCCAAATTGCCAACCCTCCCCCACAAGAGCGGCGGGCGGGCAAGCCCTCAAGCGGCTTTCCGACCCGGGATCCAGTTTGATCTCCACGTACAGGACCGCTTCGAGCCGCTTCCGGCCGAACTTCTCGCAAGAGCGGAGTCGGCCCTCGAAGTGTGGCTGCTTCTCGGGGCGCTGGGCCTCCGGGCCAATCGTTCCGGCGGTAACGTCTGGCCCGCGGACGACACGGCTCCAAAGACTCCGGCGGCGCTTCGTTCCCGCCTCGATCAACTCGGATGCCGTTGGCCTGTGATGCTCGTTGGCGAGAGGGTTGGGTCGAACATCGAGGAACTGCGAGCGGCGGCCACCGACACGGTCAACGGACCTGATTGGGTGTTCGGTTGCGCCAGGGGACGGAATCGGGTCGCGTCTGCCCTGAAGTTCAAGGTTGTCCGCTTTGAGATGGGGTTGCGCCTGCTGGCCTTCGCGCCAGACCACCGTGTTCTTGAGGAGGCAAGGAAGTGTCTCCATGGCCACAGATCCAACCCCGAGACCTGGAACCTGATCTAAACCTCGGCATCCGCGTGGGCAATGGGTCTCGACCCATTGCAACTCCTCCACCGGGAACCCCATATCGTCCCAACCCCGCCCCGTTCAATCATCACGCCACATCGCGCCCATGCCCACCCCCCTCACCCTCATCCAGCTCGTCTCCGAGCAGACCATGCAGAACCTCCTGCCGGTCCTTCGTCTCCGGCCCGTCCGCCTCGTCCACCTCGCCACCCCGAAGACCCGGGACCGCTCCGCCCGCATTGCCGAGGCCGCCCGCCGGTCCAACTGCCCGGTGGACCTCGAGACCCTTCCCCTCGCCGCCATGCCCTCCATCAAGGAGACCCACGACGCGGTGCGGTCCGTGATCGCCGAGGAAACCGCCGCCGGGCGCCGCCCCTTCGTCAACTTCACCGGCGGCACCAAGCTCATGTCCATCGGAGCCTACGCCGCCGCCCTCAAGGACCAAATCCCCTCCCTCTACGTCGATACCCAGGACGCCACCTTCATGGATGGCCGCACCGGACCCGGTCTCGACGAAGTCTTCGACGGGGACCTCAGCTTCACCCCCATCCTTCGCACCCTGACCGTTCACGCCATCGCCTGCGCCAATGGGTGTGACCGGGTGACGGGTGGCCGCGACTGGCGTCCCCACCTGCCCCTCGCCGAACACCTCCTCGCGAACCCAGCCGACGAGCAGGCCACCCACCTGGCTCTCCATGGACCCAATGGACTTTTTCCCCATGGACGCGAACCCCGCACGCCCGGCGACTGGCTGCAATGCCTCGATCTTGATTTCACCCTCCCCAGTACGGTCCAACGCCTCGCCCTCGACTCCGGCATCCTGGAACCTGGGCACGTCAACGGCACCGCGCGCCTCCCTTCGGCCTCCCGCACCGAACTCGAAGCCCTGGCCGCCGCCGGCCATCGCCGCCTGCCCAACTTCCGCTCCCGCCTGTTCGAAGCGATCGCCCCCCTCCAGCAATCGATCTCGAGGCTCACCGGCGGCTGGTGGGAGATTATCCTCGCCTCCCGCGCCCACGCCTCCGGACGTTTCCGCGACCTCCGCTGGTCCGTCCAGGTCGGCGAAAAGGGCGGGGCCGATCTCGAGGAGGACATCGTCGCCCTCGACGGTGTCCAGGTCACCTGCATCGCCTGCAAACGCGGCGGGCACAAGAGCCGCCTCCTGCCCCTCCTTGAAGAAATCACCGCCCGGGCCCGGACCCTGGGCGGCACCTTCAACCGGCGCTTCCTCGCCGTATGCCATCCGCCCAAGGATCCCCACCTGAAGAACCTCCAGACCCGCGCCGAAGCCCTCGGCGTCCGCCTTCTCTTCCCTCTCGATCTCCAGCAGCCCGACCCATTCGCCTGAGTCCGCGCCTCCCCGCCCGGTACCCGGGAAAACTTCCTCGACGCCCGCCCGCGAACGCGGGACGAGAAGGGCATGCGCAGCATCAACCTCAAGGCCGGCCTTCCCACCGTCGATCAGGCCCGCCGTCGGCTCCTCGCCGAGATCGATGCCGCCCGCCAATCCCGCACCCGCCTCCTCAAGGTCATCCACGGATGGGGCTCCTCCGGCGAAGGCGGCAAACTCGCCCCCGCCATCCGCCGCTCCCTCCGCCTCCGCGTCAAGGAAGGACGCGCCCTCCTCGTCCTCCCCGGCGAACGCTTCTCCTCCGACACCCTCGAAGGCCGCGAACTCCTCCAGCGCCACCCCTCGATCCGCACCGACCCCGACTGGAACCGCGCCAACCCCGGCATTGCCATCGTGGAATTGACATGAACCCCGCCCCCTCGGAATCCACCCCCCCATCCCGCCAGCGCCTCCGTCCCGCCGGCGGCTACCGGGGCACCGCCAGTTTCCAGACCACCACCCTCATCTACGACGCCACCTGGTGGTTCTGCGAAAAGTTCCTCGATTCGCGCTCCCGCACCGTGGACCAGATGGTTCAGGCCGCCCGCAGCGGCCGCCAGAACATCGCCGAAGGCAGCCGCGCCGCCGCCACCTCCACCCAGACCGAACTGCGCCTTCTCAACGTCGCCCGCGCCAGCCTCGAAGAACTCCTGCTCGACTTCGAGGATTACCTCCGCCACCGCCACCTGCCCCTCTGGCCTCCCAACTCCCCCGAAGCCCAGGCCGTCCGAGCCATCGCCAGGCGGGGCAATCCGTCCGATCCGTCCGATCCGTCCCATCCGCCCCCCCAGACCGACTCCCAACGCTGGACCCTCTACGCCCCCTGGCTCGACCATGCCGACCCGGTCGTCCGCGCCAACGCGATCATCTGCCTGATCCACCAGGCCAACTACCTGCTCGACCGGCAACTCTCCGCCCTCGAACGCGCCTTCATCGAGGACGGCGGCTACCGCGAACAACTCGCCACCGCCCGCCTCGCCGAACGCCAGCGCCGCCGTCATCCCGGCAGCCATCCGTCCGATCCGCCCCATCCGTCCCCTCCCTCCCCCACCTGCCCGCGCTGCCATCAACCCATGGTCCTCCGCACCGCCCGCTCCGGCCCCCATGCCGGAAACCCGTTCTGGGGCTGCCCCAGCTACCCCGACTGCAAACACACCCTCCCCGCATGAGCTCCGGCGAAACCCGCAGGGTTTCCAGACATTAGCCGGGGGTCGGACCGGTTCAGCCCGGTCCGACCCCCGGTGCCGCGTCATCCCCGGTGCGACCCCGACAGGGGTCGCAGATCATCCCACCGCCAAGGCCCCCCGCACACATTCCCGACCGCTGGACTTTCCCCGTTCACCACGGTGCATCCCGAAGTTGTGGGTGAGGAGGCAGCGAATCGGAGGGACGAGCTCCGCGAGTCCTCAACCCAACGCTCCACACCGTTGCGGCCTCGTGGAACTCGGCCCTCCGAAGCGATGCCTGGCGAAGTTCGCAGCTCTCCCCACAACTCCGGAATGCACGGCGTTCACCGCCCCTGGCAGGTGGCTCCTTGACCGATCGCGACTCAAGCCCGGAACCTCCCCTCCCATGACCCTTCTGCACCTGGTCAGCCAGCAAACCATGCAGAACCTCCTTCCCTTGCTTGCCATGCGACCGTCCCTCGTCATCCAGGTTCGCAGCAGCGACGAGCGGTTTCGCCAGGCCGCGGAGGACCTCAAGGCCGCCGTCATCGCGATGCGCAAACAACCAGGGTTCCATGACCTCAACCCCGAATTCCGCGACTGGGACATCGGCGAGGCAACACCCGGCGTTGACAGCTCCCGTCGCGCTGTCGGTGAAGCCCTGGCACCCTGGCCGCAGGCCGTGGTGAATCTCACCGGAGGCACCAAGCCCATGGCAATCGGGGCGTTCCTTGCAGCACAGTCCGAAGGGCGGCCCGTGCTGTACTGCGACACTCATCAGAGGCGTTTCACCTCGATGAATGACCGCCAGCCTCTGCCCAGCCTCCCTGCCTTCGACGACGTCGCGACGACCTTGAACGTCGAGACCGTCATGGCGGCGCATGGCATACCCATCAGCCATTGGAAATTCCAGACCGCCTCCGCAGCACTCACCGAATTCGGTCGGATCGCCTTTGAACTCCATATCCACCACCGCTCCGCATTCCGCGATAAACTGCCCGCATCCGGAAAAACGTACGGTGAGTCGCTTCGAGCACACTTCCGCTCCGAAAATGGGAGCGTGCCATCGAAGCGGAGCGCCCTTCAATCCCTGCTGGAGTCCCCGCTCCCCACCCCCCCTTCGGAACCCGTCCTCGCCTTCCTCAAGGCCGCCGAGTCGGCAGGCCTGCTCCAACGCAATCACCAGGGGGAGTTTCTGCCCGGGTGCCAGCCCACGCGCGGGGATGTTCAGCGCGTCGCCAACCTGCTCGGTGGTTCCTGGCTCGAACTCTACACCCTGGACCTCCTTCAACGTGCCCACCCCCGATTCCTCGATCCCCACTGGAGCGTCGAGCCAAGCGGTTCGGCCGAGGCCAGTTTCGGCGAAACCGATCTGGTCTGTGTGGACACCGCCCATGCCGCCCTTCGCATCATCTCCTGCAAGACAAGCCCCAAGCAGGCCCTCGAACACCTGACCGCCCTTTCGCAGCGCCGCCGCGATCTCGGCGGTTCCCACGCCAAAGCAACCCTTGCCGTGCTGGAGGCCGGTAACAACCAGCCCGAACAATTCGAAAAATGGGGTCGCCTCCTCAATGTGGAGGTGCTCGTCGGCACCGAGATCGCACGCCGGCTCAGCCAACCCTGAAAGTCGCCCTGACTCGCTCCCCCCCCGAACGTCCCGGAACGTCCCATCCGTCGCCCCACCGCCCGCTCCCGTGGTTTCATGACGCCGTGAACAACACCGTCATCTCCCCAGACACCCTCCTCCCCGTCCTGCGCGACACCTTCCGGCGCGTCCTCGCCGATCTGCCCCCCGACATCGCCGCCCGCCTCAAACCCGCCCGCAAACCCCGACGCCACGGATCCCGCAACTCCGTCATCCTCTCCGCCCTCCGCGACCGCCACCAGAAAAGCTCCGTCATCGAACCCTACTACCTCCAGTACGAACACGTCTTCGACCCCGACCACGCCTACAGCGGCGGCACCGACTGGTACCTCCAGTTCTATCTCAACCCCAACCGCGTCTATCAAAACCCCGACGCCATCGTCGCCCGCCTCGATACCGCCCTCCCCAAGGTCTGCCCCGACGGCTTCACCTGGTACCGCACCCCCAACTCCCTTGCCCTCATCCATCGCTTCAACTTCCCCCACCCCCTCGACACCCTCCCCGACTACCTCGCTCCCCGCTACGTCCGCCTCATCTCCGCCGTCCATCCCATCCTCAGCCCCATCCTCGACGCCTTCGACGCCGACTGGACCCCCGAGGAACGCGCCGCCGTCATTGCCGGACGCACCCCCGCCCGCCCCCGCAACGCCGCCCCCCACCCCCACGCCCGCGAACTCTCCCGCGGCATCTCCCTCCGCCTCCGCAACCAGGTCCTCGCCCTCTATCACCATCGCTGCGCCTGCTGCGGTGCCGATGGCGACACCCCGCTCGAAATCGATCATGCCATCCCCGTCAGCCTCGGAGGACTCACCCGCCTCGACAACCTCCAACCCCTCTGCGCCCCCTGCCACGACACCAAGGGCACCCAGATCATCCACTACCTCCCCAAACCCTGATCCCCCCCGCCCCCATGCCCACCGCCTGCATCAACCAGCCCCGCTGCCGCATCTCCCTCACCCGCGAACGCCTCGAAGTCCGCGGCTGCCCCGACGACGACGCCCCGGAATCCCTCCTCCGCGAAATCCCCATCCGCGATCTCGACCGCCTCATCCTCGAGGAATCCGTCCAGATCTCCTCCCAGGCCCTCGCCGCCCTCCTCCGCGCCTCCATCCCCGTCAACCTCATGGCCTGGAACGGCCAGTTCCTTGGCGCCTTCCTCCCCGCTCAGAACAGCCACGGCCTCGCCCGCCTCCGCCAGTACGAACGCACCCGCGACCCCGCCTTCGCCCTCCAGCTCGCCACCCGCCTCGTCACCGCCAAAATCTACAACCAACGCCGGGTCCTCCAGCGCCTCCAGGCCGGACGCGACCGCCATACCGCCGATTCCCCCAACCCCAACCCCAATCCCTCCACCCCTGCCCCTTCCTCCTTACCCCGGTCCCCGGCTCCCCTCCCCCCCACCGAAGCCGACCTCGTCTGGCTCGACCAGGTCTTCCACAACGCCTCCCGCGCCACCTCCCTCGACGAACTCCGCGGCCACGAAGGCGCCTCCACCGCCCGCTACTTCCAGGCCTGGGCCCGCTTCCTCCCCGACGCCTTCCCCTTCGAACGCCGGTCCACCCGCCCTCCCCTCAACCCCGTCAACGCCTGCATCAGCTTCGCCGCCACCGTCCTCTACCACGAATCCGTCGCCTTCCTTCACGCCACCGGACTCGACCCCGCCCTCGGTCTCCTCCATGCCACCGAGGACGGACGCTGGAGCCTCGCCCTCGACCTCATCGAACCCTTCCGACCCGCCCTCGTCGAAGCCCTCACCCTCGACCTCTTCAGCCACCAGATCCTCAAACCCGACCACTTCGAATCCCGCGACGGCGGCGTCTTCCTCAACCCCGAAGGACGCAAACGCTTCTTCCTCCAGTACGAACGCCGCATGGAACGTCAGTTCATGAGCGAAGCCGTCGGCCATCGCACCACCCTCCGTCAGCAGGTCGAACACCAGGGTGTCCTCTTCAAGGCCGCCCTCCAGGACCCCGCCCGCTTCGAACCCTTCCTCATCAACTGACCCGTGAACGACTGGTGGTTCCAAGCCTTCCCCGCCGTCCCCTACCAATCCTCCGCCCCAGGCCAGGGACACATGCTCACCGTCGTCGCCTACGACATCTCCAGCCCCAAACGCCTCGCCCGTGCCGCCCGCGTCTGCGAGGACTACGGCGTCCGCGTCCAGTACTCCATCTTTGAATGTCACCTCGACGAGGACGAATTCGCCGACTTCTGGATCTCCCTCCTCGACGAGATCGATGAGGAGGAGGACCGTGTCGTCGCCTACAAGATCGACGCCCGCTGTGCCCGCGAAACCCTCACCGCCGGAACCATGGTCTGCTCCGAAAAAGTCGTCTGCTACCTCGTCTGAACCCGCCCCGGCCCCCTCCCCCCGTGAACCCTCACCCATGCCTCCAGGTCGCGACCCCGGAACCGCCATTTTCCCGGACCTCGCAACCTCACGCGCAACCCTTTCCCAACCAACCTGTTACCCAACATCGCCATCCTCCTGCGCTCCCCTCCGCCCCCCTTCACCGACCCTCCACCACCCCCTCGCCACCTCACCGCCCATTGCACCCCACGCCCTCAATCGGTTACAACACCGCAGTCCCTCACGGACAAACCGCCGAAAGGCATTGGTGACCGCGACCTCCCGCCGGTACCTCCAGACCCCGCAGAGGGTCCCTCACGGACAAACCGCCGAAAGGCATTGGTGACGGAGGCGTTGCGGGGTGGCCGTCGCGCAGGTAGGCGACGTGTCCCTCACGGACAAACCGCCGAAAGGCATTGGTGACACTCCGGCCCCGCCGGGCGTTTGCCGCACTCGCCACATCGTCCCTCACGGACAAACCGCCGAAAGGCATTGGTGACGTCCCCATCGGGACGGAGGGAAGGGTGTCCACCGCGTCGTCCCTCACGGACAAACCGCCGAAAGGCATTGGTGACACTCCCCGAAGGGAGTGACTTAGGAAAATGAAATGGGGTCCCTCACGGACAAACCGCCGAAAGGCATTGGTGACCGTCACCGCTAGGATGACGGTAAAGACCAGACCGATAGTGTCCCTCACGGACAAACCGCCGAAAGGCATTGGTGACGACCGATAACCAGTAGGAGCATACTAGCTCCTACTGGGTCCCTCACGGACAAACCGCCGAAAGGCATTGGTGACTACCGTCGGCAGTAAGTCTGCCGACGAAGCATACGCAAGTCCCTCACGGACAAACCGCCGAAAGGCATTGGTGACGCGACACATAGGCGCCAACCGCCTTGCCAGCCTCAATGGGTCCCTCACGGACAAACCGCCGAAAGGCATTGGTGACTTCCGGTCGGGTCACCCCTGTTGTCCCCCCGACCGGCAGTCCCTCACGGACAAACCGCCGAAAGGCATTGGTGACGGGAAAACGCTGGCACCACTTTACCGTCGGCAGTAAGTGTCCCTCACGGACAAACCGCCGAAAGGCATTGGTGACAGGAACCCTCGAACTCCACGGCACACGAAGGTCCGTGGTCCCTCACGGACAAACCGCCGAAAGGCATTGGTGACACTAGGGTCCGCGAGGGATGACTTAGGAGAATGAAATGTCCCTCACGGACAAACCGCCGAAAGGCATTGGTGACCGCAACCCTTGGAACCAAGGGTTACGCACCACCGCGCTCGTCCCTCACGGACAAACCGCCGAAAGGCATTGGTGACTACTTTGCCTCCACCTTCACCGGGGGAGGCGGAGTAAGTGGTCCCTCACGGACAAACCGCCGAAAGGCATTGGTGACCGCTTTCGCGCTTAGTGAAGGAATAAACCGGCGTGATGTCCCTCACGGACAAACCGCCGAAAGGCATTGGTGACGTTAGGAAGTCGTCTGGCAACCCGTACTCCGGTTCCGCGTCCCTCACGGACAAACCGCCGAAAGGCATTGGTGACGGAAGCCGTATGCCGCCGGGTCAGCCCCGGCGGGGTCCCTCACGGACAAACCGCCGAAAGGCATTGGTGACCCGTGGGCATCGAGGGAAGGGTGTCCACCGCTTCACCCTGTCCCTCACGGACAAACCGCCGAAAGGCATTGGTGACCTGGGGAATCGACTTGACCACGTCACCCTCAAATCGGGTCCCTCACGGACAAACCGCCGAAAGGCATTGGTGACCTCCGGCGTTGCCGGATGTTGAGTGAGATTGAACCATTGTCCCTCACGGACAAACCGCCGAAAGGCATTGGTGACTCTATAACCCCCTGAGCCAGTTGCTCCGGCGTTGCCGGATGTCCCTCACGGACAAACCGCCGAAAGGCATTGGTGACGGATGCGTCCGGGATTGCGGGATGACATTATGCCACCCGTCCCTCACGGACAAACCGCCGAAAGGCATTGGTGACTGATTGCGTCCCGGATGCGTCCGGGATTGCGGGATGACGTCCCTCACGGACAAACCGCCGAAAGGCATTGGTGACGGGAAACACCGCCCCAGTAGTAATGATGACGTTAGGAAGTCCCTCACGGACAAACCGCCGAAAGGCATTGGTGACAGGTGGGACGTGGCCAAACACCATGCCGGCTACGCAGCCGGGTCCCTCACGGACAAACCGCCGAAAGGCATTGGTGACACGGGACCAGTCCACCGGGGCGGTGATGTCCGACCGCCGGTCCCTCACGGACAAACCGCCGAAAGGCATTGGTGACGGGCAGGCCGCAGTTGACCAACGCGGCCACCTGGCGTGTCCCTCACGGACAAACCGCCGAAAGGCATTGGTGACGCGTGGTCATTGGAGGACCATCAGGAGGATGGACAGGGGTCCCTCACGGACAAACCGCCGAAAGGCATTGGTGACAAGCTAAAGGGGAAACACCGTCGTCCCCCCAGTAATGTCCCTCACGGACAAACCGCCGAAAGGCATTGGTGACAGGGGTTGGTTCTATAACCCCTTGTGACAGTTGTTCCGGTCCCTCACGGACAAACCGCCGAAAGGCATTGGTGACCAACGTCCTGCCCGGAGGGCAGGACGAACGTGACAACGTCCCTCACGGACAAACCGCCGAAAGGCATTGGTGACTGTGTCAAAGGTCAGCAACCGCCGAATCTCCTCCCTGGTCCCTCACGGACAAACCGCCGAAAGGCATTGGTGACCCTCCAACGGGAGGACGCTAACTGAACCGTCGCGTCGTGCGGTCCCTCACGGACAAACCGCCGAAAGGCATTGGTGACCCGGTCGGGTCACCCCTGTTGTCCCCCCGACCGGCAACGTCCCTCACGGACAAACCGCCGAAAGGCATTGGTGACGGGCTTCCCCCGGCGTAGCCCAACACCAAGGCGACCAGTCCCTCACGGACAAACCGCCGAAAGGCATTGGTGACTCCCCTTTAGCTCCTGTAGCTACAGAAGCTAAAGGGGTGTCCCTCACGGACAAACCGCCGAAAGGCATTGGTGACTGTCCGGATGGGCCTGCGGCTCGAAACGGCCCAACGGACGTCCCTCACGGACAAACCGCCGAAAGGCATTGGTGACACGCTTTCGCGCTTCGTGAACGCGTAAACCGGCGTGATGTCCCTCACGGACAAACCGCCGAAAGGCATTGGTGACGCCATAACTACTCCACCGTTCCCCAACCCGGGACAAACTGTCCCTCACGGACAAACCGCCGAAAGGCATTGGTGACAAGTTTTCCGCACCGTCCCGTCCGCTTGCCGTTCCTGTCCCTCACGGACAAACCGCCGAAAGGCATTGGTGACACTCCGGTTCCCGCCGGGCGTTTGCCGCACTCGCCACACGTCCCTCACGGACAAACCGCCGAAAGGCATTGGTGACGGGTTACGAACCACCGCGCCCCTGTCGGGGCGCCGGGAGTCCCTCACGGACAAACCGCCGAAAGGCATTGGTGACTGTTGTCCCCCGACCGGCACCTTACCCATAGCAGTCCTCGTCCCTCACGGACAAACCGCCGAAAGGCATTGGTGACGTCGCGTCGTGCGACATAAGCCCCGATAGCCTTCCCCGGTGTCCCTCACGGACAAACCGCCGAAAGGCATTGGTGACAAGGCCGAGGGGGACTGCGCTTTCTTCTTCTTCTTCGCGTCCCTCACGGACAAACCGCCGAAAGGCATTGGTGACAGGTGGATTCGGCGGTGAGCCACGATTGCGTGGCGGAAGTCCCTCACGGACAAACCGCCGAAAGGCATTGGTGACCCGACGAAGCAGACGCAACCCTTGGTTCCAAGGGTTGGTCCCTCACGGACAAACCGCCGAAAGGCATTGGTGACGCCAGCAACGAGGGGGTGACCTTCCTTGTGGTGTCCGAGGTCCCTCACGGACAAACCGCCGAAAGGCATTGGTGACGTCATCCTCCTCACCCACTGCCGCATGCGCTGGACCTGGGTCCCTCACGGACAAACCGCCGAAAGGCATTGGTGACGGCCGACCTCCACCGATGGCACACCTTCAGAGACCGTTTGAGTCCCTCACGGACAAACCGCCGAAAGGCATTGGTGACGGCGGAGGCTGACGTTCACCATTTCTGGTGGTGGTTGTGTCCCTCACGGACAAACCGCCGAAAGGCATTGGTGACGGTCTCCCGGGATTGGAGGGGCTGGCGGCTACCACACGTCCCTCACGGACAAACCGCCGAAAGGCATTGGTGACCGTGGGCCCGCGTCCCCACACACAGTCTCTCGCGGTGGAGTCCCTCACGGACAAACCGCCGAAAGGCATTGGTGACAACGGACCGTTGTCGGTTGAACCGACATATTGTGGCCAGTCCCTCACGGACAAACCGCCGAAAGGCATTGGTGACAGGGCCCGGCGCATATGCGCCGTGGGCCCGCGTCCCCACGTCCCTCACGGACAAACCGCCGAAAGGCATTGGTGACTAGCAGGGGACTTCTTCGGTTTCTTCATTTGATTGCGTGTCCCTCACGGACAAACCGCCGAAAGGCATTGGTGACACTAGGGTCAGTAGGATGACTTAGGAGAATGAAATGGGAGGTCCCTCACGGACAAACCGCCGAAAGGCATTGGTGACCCACTGCCGCGTTGTTCCCCTTAGCAGGGGACTTCTGTCCCTCACGGACAAACCGCCGAAAGGCATTGGTGACGATCGGTAAGCTCACAAGCTCGCCGAGCGAGTTCCGCCGGTCCCTCACGGACAAACCGCCGAAAGGCATTGGTGACTCGAAACGGCCCAACGGACCGTTGGCGGCCGAACCTACGTCCCTCACGGACAAACCGCCGAAAGGCATTGGTGACACCCCTTTAGCTTCTGTAGCTACACAGAAGCTAAAGGGGGTCCCTCACGGACAAACCGCCGAAAGGCATTGGTGACCTGTTGTTAGCGATGGAGCATTCATAATTACTCCACTGTGTCCCTCACGGACAAACCGCCGAAAGGCATTGGTGACGATCTGCTGGCAGCGGTGGATCTACCGACCCGGTACCGTCCCTCACGGACAAACCGCCGAAAGGCATTGGTGACCGGGCGACGGCCCAGAAGTACGTCTGGACGCTGCTGCCGGTCCCTCACGGACAAACCGCCGAAAGGCATTGGTGACGGCCGGCGATCTGCACCTCCACCAGCACGTCCACGTCGTCCCTCACGGACAAACCGCCGAAAGGCATTGGTGACCAGGCTCCTCATGCGGGTCCCACTGGAGCGTGACGTCCCTCACGGACAAACCGCCGAAAGGCATTGGTGACGTTGGCCAGCCCAACAAACTCGTCTCGGGTCATACCGTCCCTCACGGACAAACCGCCGAAAGGCATTGGTGACATCCGCCTGCTTATCTCCCTTTTGCTGACTCCGGAGAGTCCCTCACGGACAAACCGCCGAAAGGCATTGGTGACGGTCGGCCGGAGCCTACGCGGTCGGCCTAAACCCTGCGGTCCCTCACGGACAAACCGCCGAAAGGCATTGGTGACCCCTGAGGACTGGGTGGCCTTCGAACTCGGCCTCAACGTCCCTCACGGACAAACCGCCGAAAGGCATTGGTGACCAGTTCGGCCCGGTTGAGGCCGAGTTCGAAGGCCACCCGTCCCTCACGGACAAACCGCCGAAAGGCATTGGTGACCTCCCAGTCGATGGTGTGTCCAGCCATCTCCGCATCGTCCCTCACGGACAAACCGCCGAAAGGCATTGGTGACACGATCATCACCATGGTCG